>NZ_CAKKMM010000283.1:0-5234 GCF_918698205.1 Microbacterium sp. Bi128
GTGAAGGCGTGCGCCGCGCCGGCGTCTTTCGGGGCCTTACCCACGCGCGAGGCGGGCACGCCGGCCGCGATCACCCGTTCGAGCATGTGCTCGACGGTCGCGTGCGACTGCGCCACGACCCCCACGCGATACCCGCGCTCGGCGACCAGCCGGGCGATGACGTGCGAGCCGACGTAGGTCTTGCCGGTTCCCGGCGGGCCCTGCACCGCCAGGTAGCTGCGGTCGAGTTCTGCCACCGTCCGGGCGATCGCGGTGATCTCGTCGTCGCCCGGACCACCGTCCACCGCGGTCACCGGGGCCAGCGACCCTGAGAGCGTCCGCGGCGGACGACGGCGGAGGATGTCGGCGGCAGGGCCGTCCGGCAACGCCGGCGCCGCGGCGAGCACCGCGTCGGCCCACGCGTCGATCGCCTTCTGCTGGTTCCCGGCGCGCGGCGGCGCCGGCGGGGTCAGGGCCAGGGGAAGCGTGTCCCACGTGACGCCGTCCACGGCGACCTCTTCGATGACGGCCCCGTCGTCGAGGACGTCGCGCACCGTGACACGACGCGCCCCGTGGATCCAACGCGGGCGGGCCTCGAGCGGGAAGGGGGCGGGGAGGTCGTAGACCGCGAACGGCTCCGCATCGACCCCGAGCCGGCTGCCGGGGGCGACCTCGCCGCGCACCTCGACCAGTCGGCGGTCGGCACCCCGACCCGACTCGGAGATGTGCCAGTCCGTCACGACCCGGGAGCGGGCGGCATCCACGACCACGACGTCGCGCGTGTCCTCCCAGATCGACACGGGCTCGCGCAGACGCAGGAAGTGCGTGGCCCAGTAGGTCTTCTCTTCGCGCGGGTAGTAGTCGATCGCGGCCGCGGCGAGACGGAGCGCGGTCGCGTCGGGCTCGGCGGCATCCGTCGCCCACCGCTGCAGGGCGGTCGCCCGCGGCGACGGCTCGTAGGCCTGCTCGTCGGGCTCGGCTCCGCGCGCGGGCATCGCACCGCCCTCGCGGGCGCGCTCGACGAGCCAGTCGCGCAAGCGCCGCGTCGAGACGCAGTCGTAGCGGTTGTAGTCGGCGAGGTCGTCGAGCACGCGCTGCGCGGCCTCCGCTTCTCCGTCGGCGGCGAGCGCCCGGGCCTCGACGTACTTCACGATCGAGTCGTCGCCGCGCTGGACGTCGCTCGTGCGCACCTCATCGCCCATGTACAGCGGTTCGAGCTTCTTGATCGAGTACGAGCGCGAGCCGACGCGCAACGCACGTCGCACCACGGGGTAGAGATCGACGAAGACGCCGTCGCGCAGCAGCCGGTCGACGTCCGCCTCGCGGACGCCGTAGCGCGCCGCCATCGTCAGCAGATGCGTGGGCTCGTACGGCGCGTAGTGGTAGATGTGCATCTCGGGGAACTGCTCGCGCCGCACCGCCACGAAGTCGAGGAAGCGCTCGAGGGCGGCGCGTTCCTCGTCGAAGGTGTGGGCCCACAGCGCGCCGTAGCGCTCGCGGGTGTCGACCCAGCCGAAGAGGTAATCGATGCCCCAGTGCGCGCGGTCGCCCTCGGTGTAGAGCGGATCGCCCTCGAAGTCGAAGAACAGGTCGCCGTGGTCAGGACGGGGAAGGACGCCGAGCGCCTTGGGCGCGACCACCTCGAACGTCGGAACGACGTGCTCCCCCGCCGCCCCGTCGCCCGCCGGGCTCTCGAGCTGCAACCGGGCCTGCGTCCGCAACGAGGCGAACGTGTCGACGCTCATCGCCGGCGGCGCCGCACCGGCGGCGGCGAGGGCGTCGATCGTGTCGATCCCGCCGGCGCGCAGCCGATCGCGCTGCACCGGGCGCATGCCCGCGACCAGGAGCAGGTCGCGGTGAGCCACGACCTCGATCTCGCACGTCGCGCAACGGCCGCACGCGATCACGGCGAGCTCGCCCCGGGGGTCGCCCCAGGGCAGCACCGGGCCCGCGGCGCCGAGGTCGACCCGCCGGTCGGCGATGAGGGCGCGCAGGCGCGCACGGCGCAGCGCGAAGACGGGCATCAGGTCGTCGACTCGATGGGTACTCGTACCGCCGTCGCCCAGGAGCAGCTGCACCTCGTCGGACCGCGCCACCCCGAGCCGGTCGAGCTGGTCGACATAGGCGGCCAACTGCATGAGGGCCGTGACGCGGGCGCGGCGGGCGAGCTTGGTGTCCTGCACGATCCACGGCCGCGGGCCACCGTCATCGGACGCCGGTTCGCGGACGAGGAAGTCGGCGAACCCCACGAACTCGTCGGTCGCGAAGGCGGCCTGGTACACGACCTCGGCCGCGGGATCGGCCAGCGCCTCGCCGGTGAGGCGCACCGCCTCGGCGAGCGCATCCGCGTCGGAGGAGCGGGCCGCCGGGATCTCGCGGACGGCCGGACCGAGGCGCCGACGGTAGTCCTCGAGCACGCGCAGCTCGTGCGCGGTCCCCAGTGCCGCGGCGCGCTCGAGGGTGGCATCCTCGGGGTCGGGCACGGCAGCGATGCGGCCGATCTTCGCGTCGATCGCCCGGAGCCACGCGAACTCGCACTCGGCTGCCGCTTTGAGGTCGCTGGCGCTCCAGACGATCCGGGCCTCTTGCTCGATGTACCGCATGGTGGTCAACGCTAATCGGGACCGCCGACATCCCCGGTGCGGCGTCCACAGCGTGCAGCGGTCCCCCGCTCCCCGCCGCGGTGTCGGAACGACCTGCCAGACTGGGGGCGTGATCACCGAGCTGCCGTTCGAGAGCCTGTACCGGCACGGCTTCGCGCGCGTGTCCGCGTGCACCATCCCCGTCGCCGTGGCCGATCCCGCCACCAACGCGGACGCGGTGCTGGTCGCCGCGCGCGAGTGCGACCTCGACGGCGTGGCCGTGGCCGTCTTCCCCGAGCTCTGTCTGACGGGGTACGCGATCGACGACCTCGTGATGCAGGACCCGTTGCTGGATGCCGTCGAGGCGGCCGTCGCGCGGATCGTCGCCGCATCCGCCGAGCTGTTGCCCGTCCTGCTGGTCGGGGCGCCGCTCCGGCACCGCAACCGGCTCTTCAACTGCGCCGTGGTCGTCCACCGCGGCCGCATCCTCGGCGTGGCCCCGAAGTCGTACCTGCCCACCTACCGGGAGTTCTACGAGAGCCGCTGGTACGCCCGCGGCGACGACCAGACGGGGCAGCACATCTCCGTGGCCGGTGCCACGGTGCCGTTCGGGCCCGACCTGCTGTTCGACGCCGTCGACGTCCCCGGACTCACCCTGCACGCCGAGGTCTGCGAAGACGTGTGGGTGCCGATCCCGCCCTCGTCCGCGGCGGCCCTGGCCGGCGCCACCGTGCTGGCGAACCTGTCGGGCAGCCCCATCACGATCGGACGTGCCGACGACCGCACCCTGCTGTCGCAGTCGCAGTCGATGCGCTGCCTTGCCGCGTACGTGTACGCCGCCGCCGGTCAGGGCGAGTCGACCAACGACCTGTCCTGGGACGGCCAGACCATGATCTACGAGGGCGGGAACCTCCTGGCCACGACCGAGCGCTTCCCGGACGGGCCGCGACGCAGCGTCGCCGACGTCGACCTCGACCGACTGCGCCAGGACCGCCTCCGCCAGGGGACGTTCGACGACAACCGCCGCACCGCCGGCACACCGTTCCGGACCGTGTCGTTCGAGTTCGCGCCACCCGCCACCGACCTGGGGCTCCGTCGCCCCCTCGACCGGTTCCCCTTCGTGCCGGACGACCCCGCGCGTCTCGCACAGGACTGCTACGAGGCGTTCAACATCCAGGTCTCGGGGCTCGTGCAGCGCCTCGAGGCGATCGGGCGGCCCCGGCCCGTCCTCGGTGTGAGCGGCGGCCTCGACTCCACGCACGCTCTGCTCGTCATCGCCCGGGCGATGGACCGCATGGGGCGTCCCCGCAGCGACATCCTCGCCTACACCCTGCCGGGCTTCGCCACGAGCGAAAAGACCAAGCACAACGCGATCGCCCTCGCCGAGGCCATTGGAGCGACGATCGAAGAGATCGACATCCGGCCCGCGGCATCCGAGATGCTCTCGCGCATGGGCCACCCCTTCGCCTCCGGCGAACCCGTGCACGACGTGACGTTCGAGAACGTCCAGGCAGGCCTGCGCACCGACTACCTGTTCCGCCTGGCGAACCAGAACGGCGGGATCGTCGTCGGCACCGGCGACCTGTCCGAGATCGCGCTCGGCTGGTCGACCTACGGCGTGGGCGACCAGATGAGCCACTACTCGGTGAACCCCGGAGTCCCCAAGACCCTGATCCAGCACGTCATCCGGTGGGTCATCTCGTCGGGCGAGCTCAGCGCCGCCACCGTCGAGGTGCTCCAGGCGGTCCTCGACACCGAGATCAGCCCCGAGCTCGTGCCGGCGGGCCAGGACGGACGGATGCAGTCGACCGAAGACCGGATCGGTCCGTACAACCTGCACGACTTCACGCTGTACCACGTGCTGCGTTTCGGCTTCCGGCCGTCGAAGATCGCGTTCCTCGCCGCGAAAGCGTGGGAGGACCCGGATGCCGGGGCCTGGCCGCCGGGCTACCCCGAGGGGGAACGGCCGGCGTACGACCTCGTCACCGTGGCGCGCTGGATGGACGTCTTCCTGCAGCGCTTCTTCGGTTTCGCCCAGTTCAAGCGGACCGCGATCCCGAACGGCCCGAAGGTGTCCCCCGCGGGATCGCTGTCACCGCGCGGCGATTGGCGCGCGCCGTCGGACGGGAACGCCCGCGCGTGGCTGGCCGACCTGCACGCGGCCGTCCCGCAGGCGTTCGCCCGCGACTGAGGTCACCAGCCCATCGAGCCGGGGACGCCCTTGAACGGCCCCGCGAGGTCTGCCGTGACCCACCCGCCGTAGAACCCGCCGGGCTGCGGTTGCACCGTCTCGCCCGCCACGACGCACCGGTCCATGGCGGCGGCGTACACCGCGACACGGTCGGCGAGCACCTCGAAGCCGGGCATCGGGTTCGGGTAGTTCCAGGCCGCGCGCTCGGCGAGCGCCCCCTCGCCGCCGTGCACGTCGAAGTAGCGCGCTCCGCCCTTGAACTCGCAGAACGACGCCCCCCGACCGAGCGTCAGGGCGTCACCGAAAGCGGCGATCGGCAGGTAGTACACCGGCGGGTGGCTCGTCTCGAGCACGCGCACCACGTCGTCTGTGTCAGCGATGCGGACGCCACCGAAGTCGATCTGCACGCGTTTCGCGACCCGCTCGACGCGGGGCGGGCGGGGATAGTCCCACACGGACTCCTGGCCGGGACGAACGGGGTC
>NZ_CAKKMM010000284.1:0-5231 GCF_918698205.1 Microbacterium sp. Bi128
CACTCGTGTCGTTCGCGAGCGAACGCGGACTCGCGCGGATGTCGATGTGGTCGCTCAACCGCGACCACACGTGCGGGTCCAACTACCCCTTCACCGGGACGGTCTCGACCCGCTGCAGCGGCGTGGAGCAAGGCGGCGAGTCGTTCGCGGACGTGCTGTCCACGGGCTACCTCGGCCGCGTCGAGGCGGCGGGCCCCGCCCCGGACCAGCCCGTGGTCGAGGACGATCCGAAGACCAGCCCGTATCCGGTCTGGAGCTCGACGGCGTTCTACTCCCGCGGGATCAAGGTCGTGTGGCACGGCTCGGTCTACGTGTCGAAGTGGTGGAACGAGGACGGCACCCCGCCGGACGATCCGATGCTGGACATCACCGCCTCGGCGTGGAGCTACCTCGGACCGGTTCTGGCATCCGATCGTCCCTTCACGCTGCCGCAGCTGCCGGACGGCACGTACCCCGAGTGGCAGGCGGACGTGCTGTACAACCAGGGTGACCGCGTCCTGCTCGACGGCACCGGCTACGAAGCGCGGTGGTGGTCGCGCGGGCAGAACCCGGAACGCTCGATCCTCGACCGCGACTACTCGCCCTGGACTCCGATCGACGTCGCCCCCGCGGGGGACACCGCCGCGGGGTAGACCGTCAACCGACCGTCCGTCACGACGTGCGCCAGGTCGGCACGCCCGGGCGGGAGCACGCGCACGACGATGCGCCGTTGCGACGTCGACAAGCGGTCGCGCACCAGATCGGCCAGCGCCGGGAGCCACGCCTCGGACGGCCCCACCGTGCCGCCGTCGTCGAGCAGCACGACGTCGACGCCGCGCAAGCGCGCCCGCATCGCGGCATCCGCGATCCCGTGGCCGTGCAGTCGCCCCGCCCGGTAGCCGTCGCGCAAGCGGCCCTCGACCGCCCGGGCTTCGGCGCGGTCGTCGTCGGCGACTCGGCCGGCCGCGACCACACGCTCCAGCAACGGCCGGGCGAACGACTCGACCTCCGCGAGATGGGCGAGCAGCTCGGCGTGGGACGCGGCGTCCCACGCCGCGCGACGGGCGGAGGCGATGCGGCGTTCGGCCTGGCTCGCGGCGGACCGGCGCAACTGCTTCAACATCGCGACGAACACGACGCTCAGGCACACCACCGTCGCCACCCGCGTTCCGATCCCGAGCATCTGCGGCAGATCCGCCACGCGTCCGATCGCGTCGATGCCCAGGAACGACAGCAGGATGCCGGCCCCCGTCAGCGCAGCGTCGCCGCGGCCCCGCAGGGCCAGCGAGACGAGCACGAACGCCGCCGCTGTGACGAACCACGCCGACCCGTACGTGATCGGGGCGGGGATGCCGGTGAGGCCGAGGGCGACGAACCCGCACAGCGCCGCGACGACCGCGAAAGCGCGCGTTCGGGTGATCTCGCTGCGTGTGCGGCCGACGAGGGCAGCGACCCCCAGCAGGACCCCGAGCATCGCGAGCGACACCGCACCCGGACCGGCGAGACCGCCCTGCACCGCGGCGACGACCGCGACGGCCGTCTGCGTCACGAGGAAGAGCGATCCGACCAGGCGCTCGCGCGTGCGCAACGACAACCCCTCGATCCGAGGGTCCTCCGCGAACGGCTCCGGAACACTCCACCGCAGACGCACGCGCGTCCCCTCGCCCGGGGCACTGTCGACCTCGGCCTCCACTCCGGGGATCCGCCCGGGCACGCCGAGGATGGTCACGGCGATCCCGAGTCGATCCGTCGCCACCCGCCGCGGGCAGAAGCCGGGACCGTCGTCCGTGATCTCGATCCGCCCGCCCGTGGATTCGAGGTCGACCCGGACACGGGAGCTGGCGCCCGGGGCGTGGCGTCGGGTGTTCTCCAGCGCCTGGGCTGCCGCCGCGACGAGCGCGTCGGCGACCTCCGGCGGGCAGGGCGCCGCGTCCGGTGCCCGCTGGGCGTGCAGCGCGGCGCCGGTCGCGGCGGCGAGTGTTCCCAGACGGTCGATCAGATCGGCGGACCGCGGACGGTCGCCGACGGTCGCCGTGGCGCGCGCGGCCTGCTGCAGCACGGCCGCCTCCGTCTCGGGCTGGGCCTCGGCGACACCGCGGAGAGCGGCGAGCACCTCGTCGTGGACGAAAGCGGCCGCGCGCGATCGCGCCGACAGACGCGCACGTTCCTCCGCCTCGGCCACGGCAGCCACGGCCGTCTGCTCGGCGGAGCGGTCCACGTGGACGGCGGCGCGCAGGGCGGCCGCGGCGACCGCGCACGTGGTGACCGCCGACAGCAGCGCCTGGGTGTCGTTGGCCAGCCCCGTGAGCGAATACCCGCCGAGCAGGAAGCGCGAGAACACCACCACCACCAGCCAGAGCGAGAGCAGCGACGCCACCCACCGCCATCCGCCCGCGACCAGCGCCGCCAGCGCTGGGGCCGAGACGGCGGTCAGCAGCCACGGGATCGTCCCCTCCTGGCCGGCCTCGACCGCCGCCAGACCGGCGGCAGGGTAGGCCAGCACCGTGGCCACGAAGACCGCCACCGCCGTCCCCGCGACGCGGCGGCCGACTCGGGGACCCAGCAGCGGACTGATCCCCCCTCCCGCCAGCAGGACGGCGAAGGTGACGATCATCACCGCCGACCACCACGAGGGCGCCGCGGCCTCATTGACGGTCGATACGACCAGGACCGCCGCCGCGGCCGAAGCGAGGATCGACACCGCGACCGCGAGCAGCAGGGCGCGTTGGGTGGCCCGCACGGCGGGGCCGACGCCGGGAGCCTCAGTCACGACGGGGGACGGGGAGGAACCCGTCTTCGATGCCGCGCCGATACAGATCCACCTTGCTCGGCGCCGGTCGCCCGAGACGCTGATAGACGGCCTTGATCCGTCGCAAGTGGTCGTTGACGGTGTTCTCGCTCACCCACAGCGCGGCGGCGACCTCGCGCGCGCCCATCCCCGAGGCGTACAGCGAGAGCACTTCGCGTTCGCGGGCGGTCAGCGGTGCGGCGGTGAGTCCGGGATCCGAGTCCAGCGCCGACGCCCACTCGGTCGTGGGGACGTGGCGCCCCTCGGCGGCGTCGATGATGGCCGTCAACAGGTCGTCGCCGGGCAGCGACTTGCGTGCGATGCCGAGCGCGGCGGTACGCGAGGCCTCCCGCACGAGGAACGGGTTCTCGGCCGAGGTCAGCACGAGCACGTGCGCCCCCCAGCGCCGCAGCGCCTCGACGTTCTCTTGCGGCGTGCTGTCATCGCGCAGACTGAGGTCGAGGAGCACCAGGTCGGCGTCGCGTGCCGCGCGGGTCATCGCCGGAACGGTCCGCTCGTGGCGCGCGAAGCTCAGCCCCGTCGACGCATCGACGAGGTTGCGCAAGGCCAGTCCCACGAGATCGTGGTCGTCGACGACACCGATACGTCTCACGATCCCTCCCCGTTCAGACTTTATCCATCCCCGGCACCCGCCGGCACCACATGACGACGACCCGGACCGATGCCGATCGCCCGATGGTCGCCCGGATCCAGCGGGGCAGGCTTCTCGCGCACGAGGCATTCATGGGATCTTCTGCGGCGCGAATGCCCCCGAGCGTGTGCGCGCGGGCCGCGCAGCGGGCAGACTGTGGGCATGAGCAGTCGCGCAGGACAGCCCGCCGAGGCATCCGATCTCATCGACATCGACGAACTGATCGCCGCCTACTACGACCGCAAACCGGATGCCACCGTGCCCGAGCAGCGCGTCGCGTTCGGCACGAGCGGCCACCGCGGCTCGTCGCTGAGTACGAGCTTCAACGAGGACCACATCCTCGCCACGACGCAGGCGATCGTCGACTACCGCGCCGCGCAGGGCATCACCGGTCCGCTCTTCCTCGGGCGCGACACCCACGGCCTGTCGCTGCCGGCCGAGCGCAGTGCGATCGAGGTGCTCGTGGCCAACGGCGTCGACGTGCGCGTGGACGCGCGCGACGCGTGGGTACCGACCCCCGCTTTGAGCCACGCGATCCTGGCCTACAACCGCGGGCGCGCGACGGATGACGCGGGTCGCGCCGACGGCATCGTCGTGACGCCCTCGCACAACCCGCCCCGCGACGGCGGCTTCAAGTACAACCCGCCGCACGGCGGCCCCGCCGACACCGACGCGACGGGGTGGATCGCCGACCGGGCGAACCAGCTCATCGCCGCGGGCCTCGAGGGCGTGCACCGCACGCGTCACGCCGACATCGACCTCGACACCCTCGGCCAGTACGACTTCCGCGACGCGTACGTCCGGGATCTGGCATCCATCATCGACGTCGACGCGATCAAGAACGCCGGCGTCCGCATGGGCGCCGACCCGCTCGGCGGCGCGTCGGTGGAGTACTGGGCGCTCATCGCCGAGGTCTACGGCCTCGACCTCACCGTCGTGAACCCCGAAGTCGATCCGACGTGGAAGTTCATGACGCTGGACTGGGACGAGAAGATCCGCATGGATCCCTCGTCGCCGTCGGCCATGGCGTCGCTCGTGGCCGCCCGCGCCGACTACGACATCCTCACGGGCAACGACGCCGACGCCGACCGCCACGGCATCGTCACCCCCGACGCGGGGCTCATGAACCCCAACCACTACCTCGCCGTCGCGATCGACTACCTCTTCTCGCACCGCCCCGGCTGGCCCGCGGATGCCGCGGTGGGCAAGACCCTGGTGTCGTCGATGATCATCGACAAGGTGGCATCCGCCCTCGGCAAGACCCTGCTGGAGGTGCCGGTCGGCTTCAAGTGGTTCGTGCCGGGCCTGCTGGACGGCTCCGTCGCCTTCGGCGGCGAGGAGTCGGCCGGCGCGTCGTTCCTGCGCAAGGACGGCACCGTCTGGACCACCGACAAGGACGGCATCCTGCTGTGCCTGCTCGCCGCCGAGATCCTCGCGGTCACGGGCAAGACGCCGTCGCAGCGCTACGCCGAGCTCGAGGCGCAGTTCGGCGCCTCGGCCTATCAGCGCGTCGACGCTCCCGCGACGCCCGCCCAGAAGTCGGCGCTGTCGAAGCTGTCGCCCGAGGCCGTGACGGCGACCGAGCTGGCCGGTGAGCCGATCGTCGCGAAGCTCTCGCACGCGCCGGGCAACGGCGCGGCGATCGGCGGCCTGAAGGTGCAGACCGAGTCCGCATGGTTCGCCGCGCGCCCCTCGGGCACCGAGGACGTCTACAAGCTGTACGCCGAGTCGCTCCGCGGCGAGGAGCACCTGCGCGAGGTGCAGGAAGAGGCCCGCGCCGTGGTCTCCGCCGCCCTGGGCGAGGCCTGACGC
>NZ_CAKKMM010000285.1:0-5228 GCF_918698205.1 Microbacterium sp. Bi128
GGTCCTGCCGACTGGCTGACTGGCGGCGCACTCCGGAGCCGGCTCGACCGGTTCGCCGCGGAGCACGCCGGGGTGGCGCCCGTAACGGTGGTGGTCGATCCCAACGGCTCGGCGTCGGGAAACACGCTGTGCATGGACAGCCGGATTGCCCAGGCGGACACCTTCCTGGCGCGGGACGTTCCGGACTGGATCAAGCGCACGCTCGACGTCGACCCGGATCCCCGCCGGTGGGCCGCGGGCGGTTTCTCCTTCGGCGGCACGTGCGCCACGCAGATGGTCACGAGGCATCCCGGCGTCTACAGCGCGGCGCTGGCCTTCTCCAGCGAGGAGGAGCCGGCCCTCGCGAAGGTGCGGGCCAAGACCATTGAGGCCTCCTTCGGCGCCGACGCCGCGGCCTTCGACCAGCTGACCCCGCTGCGCGTCATGGCGGAACACCGCTTCGACGGCCACGGCGTGTATTTCGCCGCCGGAGACCGCGATCCGCAGTTCACCGGCTACATGGACGTGCTCTCCGAGGCGGCACGCCGTGCCGGGTTCAGCGTTGAAACACACCGGATCGCCAACGCTGGGCACTCCTGGGACGTGGCATCCGGCGGCCTTCCCGGCGGCCTGGACTTCCTGGCCCGACGCTGGGGGATCGCGCCATGAGCCAGGCCAAGACCGGGAGTAACCGGACCGCGGCGGGCCCAGGGCAGGAGATCCCGCCGTTGCAGGGTGTCTGGCGCCAGGGCTTGCGCCGGACGCTGGCGCACTTCCGTGCCGTACCCTTCACGCTGGCGGTCCTCGCGGCCTTCCTCGGTGTCGGGGCCGTGACGGGCAGCTTCCTGTCGGGCCCGCCCGACGCCCTGTTGCCTGTAGCGTCCGTCAACGCTTCGGGGCTGAAAGCGGGGCATTGGTGGTCCTTGTTCACCTCGCTGTTCTTCGCCACCAACCTGCTGGCCTACCTGGCCGCATCACTGATGATCCTCCTGCTTCTGGGTCTCGCTGAACGGCATCTGGGGACCCTGCGGACGGCCGTATTCTTCTTTGTAGGCCAGTTCGCTGCTGTGACGGTGTTCCTGCTGGTTACCCAGCTGGCCCGGTATATCGGCGACGGCTGGCTGGGGCTCATGGTCAACGCCCGGCTGATTGGCCCCTACGCCGCCGTCCTGGCCGTGGCCCTGGCCGCCAGCGGCCTGCTGCCCACGCTGTGGCAACGCAGGCTGCGGACCGCCGGCCTGTCCGCGTCCCTGCTGCTGGTGCTCTACGTCGGGCATCCGGAGACAGTGGTTGGGCTCGCCGGTGCCCTTGCCGGCCTGGCCGCGGGCTGGTGGATCCAGGGCGACCGGGGGACCCTGCACCGGCACCGCTCAACCGGACGCGAAACCCGCAACCTGCTGGCCCTCACGGTCGCGATCTTCGCGGTGGGGCCGATCCTCACGGCCACCGTCAGCAGCCCCACCGGGCCCCTGGCCCTGTTGCGCGACGTCGTGCTGAACCCGCTGCCCACGCTGGGCCAGCTGGAGGAAAACTGCGGCGGGACGGTGGACGTCAGCTGCCTGGAGGCCGGCCGCGCCGGACTCGCCGGTCCGCTGGGCCTTGCGCTGGCGGTTGTCCCGGTGGTCCTGCTGTTGATCTGTGCGGACGGCATGCGTCAGGGCCGCCGCCTGGCCCTGCGGATCGCGATCATCGTCCAGCTTGGCGTGACAGCCCTGGCCGCCGTGTACCTGGCCCTGTTCGCCCGGATTCCGCACTACGCCAGCCAGCCGCACACGGCCGTGATGGGCTCCGGCTTCGTCCGCGTCCTTCCGCTCGTGGCCGTCCCGTTGCTGCTCGTTGTGCTGCTCTGGCTTAACCGCCGGCAGTTCCGGGTCGAGACTGCTCCGCGGGCCAGGCGGATCCTGGGCATCGTGGTAGGGGGCACGTGGCTGGTGCTCGCCGGGGCCTATTCGGTGGCCTGGCTCGCCGCCGGCGGGATGGACCGCGACGGGGGAGTGCTGGGCCTCGCGGCGGAACTCGCCCGGCAGTACCTGCCGCTGCCCATTCCGGGCGCCTACAGCAGGTTGTTCCAGAACCGCAACGCCGTCGAGTCATTTCTGTTCGCCTATGCCGGCATCATCTTCTGGGGGGTGGCCCTGGCGGCGGTCTGGCTGGTGCTGCGGCGGCGGCTGCACGGTACCGGACACAGCACCGACGTCGGCTCCGGGGACCGGGACACGGCCCGTGACCTGATCCGCCAAGGCGGGGACTCACTGTCCTGGATGGCGCTCTGGGAACCGAACAAATACTGGTTTACGCCGGACCGGCGCGGCGGCGTGGCCTATCAGCAGCACGGCAACGTGGCCCTGACGCTGGCGGGCCCGTTCGGATCCGCCGCCCTCCACGAGGAGACCGCGGCGGGTTTCATGCGCTACTGCGCCGAACACGCCCTGATCCCGTGTTTCTACTCCTGCACCGCCGGCCTCTGGCCCATGCTCCGGGCCCGCGGATTCCGCCGCGTGGCCGTGGCCCAGGAAACCAGGCTCGCCGTGCGCGAACTCGAGTTCAAGGGCAAAGAATGGCAAAACGTCCGCACCGCCCTGAACCGTGCCGCGAAGACCGGTGTCCAGACCGTATGGGGGCGCTACAGCGAATTCCCGGCCCCGCTGCGGACCCAGCTCAGCGAGGTCTCCGAAGAATGGGCGGCGCAAAAGCACGTGCCGGAGATGGGCTTCACGCTCGGCAGCATCGACGAGCTCGACGACGACGAGGTGCTGTGCTGCCTGGCGGTGGACGCTTCCGGACGCGTGCAGGGCGTTACGAGCTGGCTGCCGGTGTACGCGGACGGACAGCTCGTGAGCTGGACCCTGGACTTCATGCGCCGGCGCGGCGACGCGTTCCCCGGTGTCATGGAGTTCCTCATTGCTTCCGCCGTGCTGGAGCTCAAGCGCACGGTTGAGGTGATCTCCCTGTCCGGCTCGCCGCTGGCGAAGGACCGTGACGGAGACAGTGCCGGCGGCGGCGACTCCGGAGGCGATTCCGGAGGCGACTCCGGCGGCAGCGACGCCGGGCCGGAGGGGCTGGCCGGGATCCTGGACGTGGTGGGCAGGGCCCTGGAACCCGTCTACGGCTTCCGCTCGCTGGCAACCTTCAAGTCGCGTTTCAAACCGGACTACCGCACGCTGTACCTCTACTACCAGGATCCGTTGCAATTGCCGGCGATGGGCCGGGCCCTGAGCCGCGCGTACCTTCCCGGGTTGTCCGTCCGGCAAAGTGCCCGCCTGCTGCGCACTTTGGTGCGTTAGGCAGGGCCCGGCGGGTTAGTGCCCGGGGTGAGTGCGGAATTCGGCTGAAGAATGCATCCGGGCCAATGCGGACGAGCTGAAAGACCGCGCCCAAGAATGCACAAAAAAATGATCCCCGGCACAAATGCCGGGGATCATTCCTGGTGCCGGAAATGCCCTAAAGCACTTCCCGACGGCAGACTAGACCAGCGTTACGCCGGTGGCCTGGGGGCCCTTGGCGCCCTGGCCGATCTCGAACTGAACACGCTGGTTCTCGTCGAGGGTCTTGAAGCCACCGGTCTGGATCTCGGAGTAGTGAACGAAGACATCGCCATCGGAGTCATCCGGGGTGATGAAGCCGAAGCCCTTTTCTGCGTTGAACCACTTGACGGTTCCCTGAGCCATTTGTTTCTCCTCATTGTGGATCTTGAATAAATCCGGCGCACTTCGCACCGGACTTGGTCACTCTGCGAGAAGAACCTTTGGCAACGGAACCGGATTCACGGACCGTGGCGGCAGGAGCTTCACGCTCGCAACATGTCTTGCGAGCATGAAAAAACACCTACACAAAGACTCGTATAAGAATTTCATGACACTTGCGTCAGGTCAACGGGCGAACGGAAGAATTGCATAAAAATTGTGCAAAGAACGTCTTAACGCGAATCGCCGCCACGGAAAGCCTGCCGCGGGGTGCTTAGAAGAGCCGGGATTCGCTGTCGTCAACGCCGCGCATGGCGTCGTAGTCCAGGGTCACGCAGTCGATTCCGCGGTCCTTGGCGAGGACCTTGGCCTGCGGCTTGATCTGCTGGGCTGCGAAGATTCCCCGGACCGGGGCCAGCAGCGGGTCCCGGTTCAGCAGTTCCAGGTACCGGGTGAGCTGCTCGACGCCGTCGATGTCGCCCCGGCGCTTGAGCTCAATGGCCACGGTGGCGCCGTCCGCGTCCCGGGCCAGGATGTCCACGGGGCCGATCGCGGTGAAGTACTCCCGGCGGATCAGCGAGAACCCGGTGCCCAGCAGTTCGATCTGGGCGGCCAGGAGCCGCTGGAGGTCCGCCTCGACGCCGTCCTTGATCAGGCCGGGGTCCTGGCCCAGTTCGTGGGAGGTATCGTGCAGCTGCTCGTGGATGTTGATGATGAGCCGGTCATCGGTCTTGGCCGACTGGACCGTCCACTGTTCGACGACGCCGACCTCGACGTCGACCTCATCCGGTGTGGAGACCCGCAGGGACGCAGGAGGGCTCATCCAGTTCAGCGGCTTGTAGGACCCGCCGTCGGAATGGACCAGGACCGAACCGTCGGCCTTGACCAGCAACAGCCTGGTGGCCAGCGGCAGGTGGGCTTTGAGGCGGCCGACGTAATCAACGGAGCAGCGGGCTATGACTAAACGCACCCGGTCAACTCTACCGCCTGCGCGGGCGGCGGCTTGGCGGGGCGGCAATGAGCGGCAGCCGGACTGGGGCAGAATGGAGGCATGCCCCGTTCCAACCGCCCCCGCCGCGCCGGTTCTGCGAAGACAGGCTCCGGCAAGGGCACAGTGCCCGGAAAGAGCAAAGCCGCCGGAGCCAAGCACGGCCCGGCGCCGGAACTTGACCTGGAGCGCGCCCGCTCGGGTTTCGCCCGCCGCGAGAGCTCACCGGACGGCGAATGGATGGTCCGCCCCATCACCGCGGGCCGCGCCGAGAAGACCTACATCTGCCCTGGCTGCTCCACCGCCGTGCTGCCGGGAATCGCCCACCTGGTGGTCTGGTCCGAGGACCACCTCTTTGGCGCCGCCGCGGGTCTCGCCGAGCGGCGCCACTGGCACAGCAACTGCTGGACTTCGCGGAGCTACCGGTATCGCTAAGCTGGTCAGCATGAGCTTTGATCCCGCGTCCTACGTCTTCACCCAGCCCTCTGCTCCCACTGCCATCCGTGCCTCCACGGTCCTGCCGGCCCGCCGCGAGAACGTCGAACTCCGCACGTCGGACGGGCCCCGGCTGGTGGGCG
>NZ_CAKKMM010000286.1:0-5227 GCF_918698205.1 Microbacterium sp. Bi128
CGCGGTCCCGTCTGGCGGCACCCCGACGGCGCCTTCGCCGAGTGGTGAACGCCGGAACGCTGGGACCGGACCTGTTGCCCCGACGTAGTTGCCCCGACGTATTTGCCCCGAAGGAGAAGCCTGACATGGAGAACACCCTGACGCCCGAACTGCTGCTGGCCGGGATCCAGGAAAGCCGGCTGGTGGCCATTGTGCGCGGCACGGACGGCGCGGCCGCCGCGAAGGCAGCCCTCGCGGCGATGGAGGAGGGCTTCCGGTATGTCGAAATAGCGCTCACCACGCCGCGGGCCCTTGAAGCCATCCGGGAAGTCCGCGCGGCCGCCCCCGCGGGCTGCTTCGTCGGTGCCGGAACGGTGCTGACGGCCCGGGACGTTGCCCGCGTCGCCGATGCGGGCGGCCAGTTCATGGTGACCCCGTCGCTGGCAGAGTCGATTGCCGAGTCGGCCCGGCTGGCACTGCCTGTGCTCGCCGGTGCGCTGACACCCAGCGAAGCCCACGAAGCCATGAACCGCGGCGCCACGGCCGTCAAGCTCTTCCCCGCTTCCATCGGCGGTCCGGGCTACCTCAAGGCGCTCCGCGACCCGTTCCCCGGGATCCCGTTCATCGCCGTCGGCGGCGTCGGGTTGGATGAAGCCGAGGGCTACTGGGAAGCCGGCGCCATTGCCGTGGGGCTCGGCGGACCGCTGTTCGGCGATGCCGGCTCCGGCGGCGACCTCGCCCCGATGCGGGAGCGGGCCCGCGGTTTCGTGACCCTGGCCGCCGGATTCGGCCGCCCCCGCGCGGAGAGCCTGCGGTGATGGCCGCCGTCGGCCCGGCTTTGGCTGGGGAGGGCGTCGACCTGCTGACGTTTGGCGAGTCCATGGTCTCGCTGCGGTCCACCGGCCCGCTGTCCGCCGGCGGCAGCCTCGGCATGCACGTGGCCGGGGCCGAATCGAACGTGGCCGTCGGGGTCGCCCGGCTCGGGCACAGCGTCACCTGGGCCGGGGTTGTCGGCGCTGACCCGCACGGGGAATACATTCTGCGGCAGCTGCGCGCCGAGGGGATCGGGCTGCGGCACCGGATTGACGCGGCAAGGAACACCGGGGTGATGTTCCTTGAACAGCGCACCGCGGATGTCACCCGGGCCTTCTACTACCGCGCCGGATCCGCCGGGTCCACCCTCGGCCGGGAGGACCTGGACCGTGCCCTGGCGGCCGGGGCCCGGATCCTGCATCTGACCGGCATCACCGCCGCCCTCAGCCCCGACGCCCGCAAGGCCGTGGAGTACGCGGCCGAGCGCGCCGCCGCCGAAGGCATGGAGGTCTCCCTCGACGTCAATTACCGCAGCAAGCTCTGGACCCGGGAGGAGGCCCGCGCCGCGCTCTCGCCGCTCGCCCGGCACGCCAGCATCGTGATCGCCTCCGACGATGAGCTCGGGCTGGTCGCTGACCCGGTGGGAGCTGGCCCGGAGGGATCACCGCACCCCGGCGATGCCGATACAGATGCAGATGCCGCCGAAACAGCCATGGCCGCCGAACTGCTGGAGCGCGGCGTCCGCGAAGTCGTGGTCAAGCGCGGCGCCGCCGGCGCCGGTGTCCACACCGCCGACGGGCGATGGGAAGTGCCCGCCGTGCCTGTGACCAGCATCGATACCGTGGGCGCCGGGGATGCCTTCACCGCCGGCTACCTGTCCGCCCTGCTCGACGGCGCCGACGTCGCCGGCCGCCTGCAGCGCGGCGCCCTGGCGGGAGCCTTCGCCGTCAGCACCGCGGGGGACTGGGAAGGCCTGCCCGGCCGTGCGGAGCTGGCACTGCTCGGGACCACGCCGGGCGGAACCACCCAGCGCTAAGCCCCCCGCGCGCTGAACCACCCGCGCTGAACCACACTGGCGGCTATCCGGCGCGCCCGACATTCACCGACCAAGAAAGCCTGGACCTGTTGTGAAAATCATTGCCGCTGAAGTGTTCGTCACCAGCCCCTCCCGGAACTTCGTGACCCTGCGGATCACCACCGAGGACGGCGTGACCGGGATCGGGGACGCGACCCTGAACGGGCGCGAGCTCGCCGTGGCCGCCTATTTGAAGGAGCACGTCGCGCAGCTGCTGATCGGCAAGGACCCGCACCGGATCGAGGACACCTGGCAGTTCCTGTACCGGTCCTCGTACTGGCGCCGCGGCCCGGTCACGATGGCCGCGATCGCCGCGGTGGACATGGCGCTGTGGGACATCAAGGGCAAGCTCGCCGGGATGCCGGTCTACCAGCTCCTGGGCGGGGCGTCCCGGAACGGGCTGCGCGCGTACGGGCACGCCTCCGGCGCGGACCTGCCGTCGCTGTTCGATTCGGTCCGTGAGCACCTGGAACTGGGCTACAAGTCGATCCGGATCCAGACCGCGGTGCCCGGGATCAAGGCCGTCTACGGCGTCGCGGCCCAGGCCCAGGCCTCCGGGGAGCGCTACGACTACGAACCGGCCGGGCGCGGCGCGTTCCCGCAGGAGGAGGACTGGGACACCCGCGCCTACCTCCGCCACCTGCCCACCGTGTTCGAGGCGGTGCGCAACGAGTTCGGCCCGGAACTCCCGTTGCTGCACGACGGGCACCACCGGATGACCCCGATCCAGGCCGCGAAGCTGGGCAAGGCGCTCGAACCCTACGACCTGTTCTGGCTCGAGGACTGCACCCCGGCCGAAAACCAGGAGGCCCTGCGCCTGGTCCGGGCGCACACCACCACCCCGCTGGCGATCGGGGAAATCTTCAACACCGTCTACGACTACCAGGCCCTGATCAAGGAACAGCTGATCGACTACGTGCGGGCAGCCTCCACCCACTTCGGCGGGATCAGCCCGCTGAAGAAGGTGATGGACTACGCCGCGCAGTACCAGATCAAGTCCGGCTTCCACGGCCCCACCGACATCTCCCCGGTCGGGTTCGCCGCGCAGCTGCACGTGGGCCTGGCGATCCACAACTACGGCATCCAGGAATACATGCAGCACTCGGATGCGACCAACGAGGTCTTCGAACAATCCATGACCTTCGTCGACGGCTACCTGCACCCGGGCGACAAGCCCGGCATCGGCGTCGAATTCAACGAAGAAGCCGCCGCCGCGTTCCCCTACCAGCAGGCCTACCTGCCCTACAACCGCCTCGTCGACGGCACCGTCCATGACTGGTGAGCTGAAGTCCGCCGGTCCCGCCCACATTGTCGTCATGGGCGTGACCAGTTGCGGCAAAAGCACCGTGGGCGCGGCCATCGCCGACCGCCTGGGGGCGGAATTCCTCGACGGCGACTCGCTGCACCCGCAGTCGAACATCGACAAGATGGCCTCGGGTACCCCGCTGGACGACGACGACCGGGCACCCTGGCTGGCCGAGGTCGGCAGGCGCTTCGCGGCGTCGGACTCCGGGCTGGTCATCGCGTGCAGCGCGCTCAAGCGTTCCTACCGCGACATCATCCGCAGCGGGGACTCCTCCGTGGTGTTCGTGCACCTGCACGGCACCCGGGAACTGCTCGGCAGCCGCATGGCAGCGCGTCCGGGCCATTTCATGCCGCTCTCGCTGCTGGATTCGCAGCTCGAAACCCTGGAAGAACTCCAAACGGATGAAGCGAGTGTTGTAGTGGATATCGCCACGCCAGTGAACCAGATCGTTGACGACACTGTTGCGGCCCTTGACGGGTTGCAGGGCGGAGCCACCCGGTTCCTGGTGGACCTGAAGGCCGCGCCGTTCAACCTCGACGATGCCGCGATTGCGTGGGTGGAGTCCACCATCGGCTCCATGTCGGACGAGGAAAAGATCGGGCAGCTGTTCATCAACCACAACAACGACTACTCCCCGGAATACCTCGACGGTGTCCTGGAGCAGTATCACGTGGGCGGCATGCGGTACCGGCCGGGGCCGTCGGCCGAGGTGCAGGAGCACATCCGGTACGCGCAGTCCAAGACACGGGTGCCGCTGCTGATCGCATCGAACCCGGAAATGGGCGGCGCCGGCAGTTGCGACGACGGGACGTTCGTCTCGACCCACCTGCAGGCGGGCTCGCACCCGGACAAGGGCATCGCCCGCCAGATGGGGCGCGTTGCCGGGGTGGAGACCGCCGCGCTGGGCTGCAACTGGGCCTTCGCGCCGATCGTGGACATCCACTACAACTGGCGCAACACCGTCATCTCCACCCGGGCTTTCGGCAACACCCCGGAGATCGTGGTGGAACGGGCCAAGGAGTACTTCGACGGCATCAGCGAATCGCCCACCGTGTGCGCCATGAAGCACTTCCCCGGTGACGGCCTGGACGAGCGGGACCAGCACGTGGTCACGTCCTACAACACGTTCGGCTACGAGCAGTGGAACGCGACCTACGGGCACGTGTACCGGGAGATGATCGGGCACGGCGTGCAGTCCATCATGGTCGGGCACATCGGTGCACCGGACCTGTCACGGCATTTCCGTCCGGGCCTCGCGGCGGAGGACATCCTGCCCGCGACCCTGGCGCCGGAACTCCTCCAGGACCTGCTGCGCGGCGAGCTCGGCTTCAACGGGCTGATCCTGACCGATGCGTCCCAGATGATCGGCCTCACCCAGGCCATGAAGCGCAGCGAGCTCGTCCCGGCCACCATTGCGGCCGGGTGCGACATGTTCCTGTTCTTCCGGAACCCGGCCGAGGACTTCGGGTACATGCTGGACGGCTACAAGTCCGGGGTCATCACCGAAGCGCGGCTGCATGACGCGCTGCGCCGGATCCTGGCCCTCAAGGCCTCGCTCGGACTGCACAAGGCCGCGCGGGAATCCCTCGTCCCGCCGGCGGAGGCGCTGGCAAAGATCGGCAGCGAAGCGCACTTGGCCATCGCCGCCGAAATTGCGGACAAGACCGTGACCCTGGTGAAGGACACTGCGCAGAACCTGCCCATCACACCGCGGACGCACAAGCGGATCCGGCTGTACGGCATTTCCGGCGGCTCGGACTTCACCATGGCGGATCCCCTGGCCTACCTCGATGTGGTGGCCGCGGAACTGGAGCGGGCCGGTTTTGAGGTGCACCTCTTCAAGACGGCGGCGCAGCGCAAGGCGGCAGGGGAGGAAGGCGTGAACTTCATGTCCGTCATCTCCGAGGAAGCCACCGGCGACTACGCGGACAAATATGACGCCGCGTTCGTGTTTGCCAATGTGAAGGGCTTCGCGCAGGAGGCAGCGATCCGGATCAAGTGGTCCACGCCGATGGCCGCCGAGATCCCCTGGTACACCACCGAGGTCCCCACGG
>NZ_CAKKMM010000287.1:0-5170 GCF_918698205.1 Microbacterium sp. Bi128
GCGGTGGTGGCCGTGACGTCGGCCAGCCCGGCGTCGTCGAAATCGGCGCCATCCACATCGGCTTCCGTGAGCTTTCCGTCGGTCTGGGCGGCGGGCTGGTCGGTGACCGCGGCAGTGGCAGCGTCACTGGCCTGTCCACTGGTCCGGGCCGACTGCACGAAGCCGCGGAAAACCAGCCCGGCGATGGCCGCACCGACCACCGGTGCCACCCAGAAGAGCCACAGCTGCCCGAGCGCGTCCGGGCCGCTGAAGATGGCCGCCGCCGTTGCCCGGGCCGGGTTGAACGGCACATTGCCGAGGGCCTGGCCCAACTGCAGGAGCATCGCCGTCGTCAGGCCGACCGCGAAGGGCGCAGCCGCCCTGGCCGGATTCCGGCGGGCGGTCGTGGCAAGGAAGATGGCCACGAGCAGTGCCGTGCCGAGGACCTCCACGAGCAGGACGCCTGCCATGGGCACCTGGATGATCGAGTGCTCGCCGAATCCGGCGGCCACGGTGGCGAATGCGCCCTGGGAGTCGTTGATGGTCGGCACGGTGCGCAGGACGCCGTACAGGGCGACGGCCCCGAGCACGGCGCCCACCAGCTGCGCGCCGATGTAAGCGGCGGCGTGGGCAAGCCGGATCCGGCCGGCGATGGCGTCCTTGGTCATGACGGGGTCGGCGAGCCGGCCCAGCTCGTCCAGGCTGGCCTGTTTGTGCGCGACCCGGAGCTCACCGGCATACTTCAGGTGGTCCGGGACGTCGTCGCCCAGGATTTCCAGGGCGCGGTCCACCCGGGCACCGGCGGCCACGGCGGCCTGCGCGGAACGGCGCAGGTTCGCGTCATCGAAGTTGGCGAGCCGGTTGGCCGTGGCGCGGACTTCCTTGCGCATGCGGCGTTCCTCCCAGACCATCAGCGCGTCGTGGGCGCCCATGCGCGTCAGCAGCGCGGCGATCGTGTCACCGTCGCGGATCACCACGCGGTCCACACCCCTGACCTCGCGGGCCTTGGCCTGGATGCCCAGGCGGCGGGCCGCGCCGACGAGGGCCAGGGCCGATTCGGGGCCGGGGCAGGTGACTTCCATGGCCGAGGAGCGGCCGGGCTCGGTGAGCGAGCCGTGGACCAGGAACGCGCCGCGCCAGACAGCTTCGGCGTCCGCGGCGGAGCCGTTCACCACTACCGACGGAAGGCCGCGCACGGGGCGCCCCCGCGCGTCCAGGAGCCCGGTCTGGCGGGCGAGGGCCTCACCGTCGCGCACCACCCGCACCACGTAGCGGCTGCCGCGGCGCAGGCCGCCGCCGGAGACCACGATGATCTCGCTCTGGTGGCCGTACACCTCGGCGATGGCGGCGCGCAGCCGCCGGGCGGTCGATGCGAGGTCGACTTCGGCCTCGATCACTATCCGGCCCGAGATAATGTGCAGCCCGCCGGCGAAGCGGAGCATCGCCGATACCTCGGCCTTGCGGACTGAGGACTTCTTGATATCCAGACGGGAAAGTTCTTCCTTGACTGATGCTGTCAGTGCCATGGCACCTTTCCTAACTATTCCCGAAAATATCGTGATACGCCGTCGCCAGCCGCAACGGATCGTGGACCGGACGGCGACCAGACGCCCCCACTTTACCCAAGACCACCTCGGCACCGAGCATTCCTGCCGCCGCCTCGAAGTCGGGCATGTTCTGCACCGACGCCGGGTCGGCCAGGATGACGTCGATCGTGAACTCCGGCGCGTATTCGCGCAGCACCCGGAGGTGGTCGGCGGCGGACATGCCGGCCGTCTCCTTGGTATCTGTGGCCAGGTTCATGGTCAGGCACCGGCGGGCAGCGGTGTTGGCGAGGGCCTCGCGCATCTCGGGCAGCAACAGGTGCGGCAGCACGGACGTGTACCAGGAGCCTGGCCCGAGGATCACCCAGTCGGCCAGCTCGATCGCCGTCAGTGCCTCGGTGCAGGCCGGAGCGTTCTCAGGCAGGAGCCGGACGTGCTCCAGGGACCCTGCCACCGCGCACTTGGCCTGGCCGGTGAGGGTCTGCAGTGCCGTCGCGCCGTCCGGGGCGGTGACCCGGACCTGGCCCTCGATGGTCAGCGGGACGCTGGACATCGGCAGGACTTCGCCGCGCGCGCCGAGCAGGGCGCCGGCCCACTTCAGGCCTGCGACGGTGTCGCCCAGGAGCTCCCAGAGCGTGACGATCAGGAGGTTGCCCATCGCGTGCTCATCGAGGGAGCCGCCGCGGCCTTTGCCGGGGGCGAAGCGGTGCTGCATGACATCGCGCCACGTGCGGCCCCAGTCGGTGTCGTCGCACAGCGCGGACAGGGCCATCCGGAGATCACCGGGCGGCAGGACGCCGTACTCTTCGCGGAGCCGGCCGGAGGATCCGCCGTCGTCCGCGACCGTGACGACCGCGGTGAGTTCGGAGGTCAGCAGGCGCAGGGCCGACAGCGAGGCGGAGAGGCCGTGGCCGCCGCCGAGCGCGACGACGGAGGGGCCTTTGTCCTGCTGGCTGGCGAAGGCCGCGCTGGCGGGCGGGACAAGGGGCAGCGGGCCGGTCAGCAGCGCCATTACTCGCGGCCCAGGTCCCGGTGCGTCGTGGTCACCGTGACGCGCGGATACTGCGCCAGCCTCCGTGAGAGCTCGACGGCGACCGCCACGGAGCGGTGCTTGCCGCCGGTGCAGCCCACGGCGATGGTGGCGTAGTGCTTGTTCTCCCGGCGGTACCCGTCCAGGACAGGTTCAAGGGCCAGGACGTAGCGTTCCACGAAGTCGCTGACGCCCTGGGCCTCCAGCACGTAGTCGCTGACGTCCTTGTCCAGTCCGGTGTGCGGGCGCAACTGCGGCACCCAGTGCGGGTTGGGGATGAAGCGGGCATCGGCCACGAAGTTGGCGTCCACCGGCAGCCCGTACTTAAAGCCAAAGCTCATGACGTTCAGCCGCAGCGCCACCGGCCCGGTCTCGCTGAAGAGTTCGGTGATGGCGGTGGCGAGGCCATGGACGTTGAGGGAGGACGTGTCCAGGACGATGTCGGCGGTGTCCTTCAATTCACGGACCAGCTCGCGTTCGGCGGCGATGCCGTCGAGGATCCGGCCGCCGCCCTGGAGCGGGTGGGGCCTGCGGCCCTGCTCGAAGCGGCGCACCAGGACGTCGTCGTTGGCGTCGAGGAACAGGACGCGGAAGCTCACGCCGGTGGCTTCCAGGGCGCGGAGGGCCCGGTCGGCGAGCTGCTCGTCCAGATTGGAGATCGTGCCGATGGTGTGCGGAAGGCGTTCGCATGCCTTGAAGGCGGCCCCGCCTTTGAAGTCGACGAGGATAAAGTTCAGGCGCGTCGGATCGTTGCGTGCCGCGAGGCCGGCCACAAGCGAGCGGAGGAACTCGGACTTGCCGGAGCCGGTGGTGCCGCCCACCAGGCCGTGCGGGCCGTCCTTGACCAGGTCCAGGGTCAGGGTACCGTTCTCCCCTGTGCCGATCGGCGTGGAGACTCCGGTGGGAGCCTGCCACATGCGACGGATCGTGGTCGAGTCCGGGCGGTCGTAGCCGAGGAGCCCGGGCAGCCGCACAAGCGGGGGCAGCGAGGCCCCGGGCACGCTCAGCTCCGGATCGTCGAAGTGCGCCACGCGCATTGCGCAGCGAAGGGCCTCCTCCTGGTCCAGGCCCGCCAGGATGACGTCCTCCACGCGGGTCAGGTCCTCCGGCTGGTCCACAGTGGCCGCTGCGTCCGAACCGACCCTGATGATCGTGGTGCAGGAGGCCGGCAACTGTTCCTCCGAAGTCGCGATGACGATGCCCGCCACCCGGGACGGGCGCCGCTGCGGGCTCCCATGGGCCCCGGGCACGGAGCGGCCCGTGCCGAGCAGCGCGCGTGCCGGTGAGTCCCTGCCCTCCGTGAGGACCTCGGAGTCCAGGACCACCAGCATCGCTGGTGTGGGCAGCTCCTGCACAGCGTCCTTGAGCGTGCGCAGCATGGCCAGGCTCGCCTCGCGGTCCGCGGACATCCACCGCTCGCCCGTGCTGCTGCCGGCCTGGCGCGTGTGCGGCAGCCATGAAGCCCACTCCCACTCGTCAGCGCGTCCGGCGTCGCAGAAGACGCCGATGGTCAGGTCGGCTGGGCCGACGTGCACCGCGGCCTGGGCCAGGAGGGATCGCGCGAGCGCCAGAGTCCCCTCCCGCGGCCCGACGATACCCACCACACCGGCGTCGGTCAGGTCCACGAGCACGGGCGCGGCCTGAAGGCGCGCGGCCGCGAGGGAGTCCTTCACCTTCTCATCCAGCCGCGACCCGGCTGTGCGGTCCACCTCGGGCTTCCAGGGGACGTCACCTGTGCCGGCGTGCAGGGCCAGGAAGTCGTCCGCGTCGGCGCGGCGCTGCCACAAGGACGTGGCGGGGAGTGCGGGGCGCCGGACTACGGTCGCGGGATCGGGGATCATCCGATGGCGTCGTGCGGTCTCCGTCGCTGCGGCTTCGCGGATCTGCCGCTCGAATCCTTGGAGCGCCCCGGCGAAGCGCTCGTCCTCTTCTTTGAGGCCCCGGGCGTGACGGCGCTTTTGTTCGAACCACATGCCCACGCCCATGACCGGGCTGAGCATGGCGAACATCGCGAAGCGCAAGTCCCGCAGGATCAAGACCATCGCCGCCGCCATCACGAGGGGCGCGAGCACCGTGATGTAGCTGAATTTGCTGGCCGGCGGCACGTCCTTGCGGCTCGGCGGGACCAGGGGCTCGCCCGCCGGGGTCTGCCCGGGGCGGGGAGGCCGGTTGAAGGGCGCTGTCGCCGCCGGCGTGAGGTTGTGCAGGCTGCCAGGCGGCGGGGCGGGCGTCTCGTCCAGGGACCGGCGCAGGAGGAGCACCGCGCCGCCCGCCGTGATCGTGGCGGTTTCGGTCACCAGGACCCCGTCCTCCCCCACCGGCTCGCCATTGACGAGGGTGCCGTTCGTGGACCCGCCATCGAACACCCGCAGCCCGTCCTCCTCCCGGCGCAGGCGGCAGTGGTCCCATGACGCACTTTCGGTCGGAAGGCTCAGATCGGCGTGAGGGGACCGGCCGATGAGCATCTCTCGCCCGTGCGGAACGTCAGTCACGCCGCCGGTGCTCTGGCCGCCGGCGAGCGTCACGCTCCAGCCGCGCACGCGCTGCGGAATCTGCCACGGCGCCCGCGAGATGCGGCTGCCCTCCAGGAAGATCAGCTCTGAGACGGGGGTGGAAC
>NZ_CAKKMM010000288.1:0-5159 GCF_918698205.1 Microbacterium sp. Bi128
TCTTCGGGCCGGCCGGCATCCGGTGCAGAACTCCCCGGCCCGGCCGGTAGAGGCTCAGCACACGAGCGCCCTCTCGTATTCGTCGACGACCGCGGATGCCACCCCCGCGGCGCGGACGCCCCCGTCGGCGAACAGCATGGCGGCGGCGCAGCGCCGCGCGAGCGCCAGATCGTGGGTCACGAGGATCAGCGCGTGCCCGGCGTCGGCGAGCAGGTGGTCGGCGACGCGACGCGCGTTGCGGGCGTCGAGGAAGGCGGTGGGCTCATCGGCCACGACGAGATCCGGGTCGCGCACGAACGCGCCGCACAGGGCCAGGAGCTGCTTCTGCCCGCCCGAGAGGTCGTGCGCGGACCGCTCGGCGAGCTCCGCGAGACCGAAGCGCTCCAGGGCGCGCGCCACCCGCTCGGCGCGCTCCGCCCGGGGCAGGCGCTCGGCGCGCAGCGAGAAACCCACGTCGTCGGCGACGACCGGCATCACGATCTGCGCGTCGGGGTTGCTCAGCACGAGGGCGACACGGCGGCGGTGCTCGGCGGCATCCCGCTCGGGGTCGAGCCCCCGTACCCGCACGTCGCCGGTGTCGCGCCGGACGAGACCGGCGAGCACCCGGGCGAACGTCGACTTGCCCGAACCGTTGTCCCCGACGATCGCGATCGTGCGCGCCTCGAGATCGACGGTCACGGCGCGCAGCACGTCGCGGCCGTCGAGCCGCACGCCGAGGTCGCGGCAGTGCAGGATCACGCGGGTACGGGTTGCTCGACCGGAGCGACCCGCCACTGCCGGCGGAAGCCCCGCGGATAGGCCCGCACCAGAAGGGTCACGACGATCGTCGCGATCGCCGCCTTGAGCAGGTCTCCCGGGACGAACACGAGGCTCGTGAGGGCGGTCTCGCCGAGCGGGAGTCGCGTCACGAGGCTCTGCACCGGGATGCCGAGCGCGTAGATCGCCACGACACCCCCGGCGACCATCGCGATCGCGGTGCGCCACCACACCGGGCGACGGTTCCCGGCGTGCACGATGAGCCCGATGACCATCGCGCCGAGGATCCAGCCGAGCGCGTAGCCCGCGGTCGGACCGAGGAACACCCCGAACCCCCCGCGGCCGCCGGCCAGCAGGGGCAATCCGATCGCGACCAGGGCGAGCACGACCGTCGCCGATAGCGCGCCCAGCCACGGGCCGAGGATCGCGCCGGCGAGCATCACACCGAGGGTCTGGGCCGTGATCGGAACGCCCCCGAAGACGGGGAAGCTGCCGGGAAGCCCGAGCACGACGATCAGGGCGGCGAAGACGGCGACGCGTGCGAGGTCGGTGGCATCCGGGGTGCGGAGTGGGGTCGAAGAAGTCATGTCGATCCTTACCTGAACAGTGTTCACCTGAACGGTGTTCACTATACTGAGAACCGTGACCCCTCCAGGACGCGGTCGCGGCCACTCGGCCGACGACGTCGCGCGCGCCGCGCTGCGGATCCTCGACGACGACGGACTCGCCGATCTGACGATGCGTCGCCTCGCCGCCCGCCTGGACGTCCAGCCGAGCGCGCTCTACTGGCACTTCCCCAACAAGCAGTCGCTGTTGGCCGAGCTCTCCGACCGCATCGTGGGGCAAGCGGCATCCCTGCTGCGCGGTTCCGGTGTCGCCGCCGAGGCCCGCGCGCTGCGCGACGCCCTGCTCGCCTACCGGGACGGCGCCGAGGTCGTGTCGAGCACCCTCGCGCTCGGCCTCGGGGCGTCGGCCGCGCACGATCGCCTCACCGCCGCCGTCGCCGCCGAGGGCTTCGACCCCCGCACATCGGCGCGCGCGGCGACGACACTGCTGCACTTCGTCCTGGGCCACGTCTGGCACGAGCAGCAGCGCCTGCAGTACGACAGCGTCGGCGTCGCCGCCCCCGGCACGGACCATTTGCCGGATGCCGACTTCGCCTTCGGTGTCGACCTCATCCACCGCGGCCTGCACGCCGAGGCATCCACCCCGTCGGTGTAGGCCCGGCGACAGGAGGCGCGGCCGCCACCGCACGCCGCCTGGACCCGCACCCCGAACCGTCCCGCGGAGAACTCCCCCACACGCCGCCCCCACGGCATCCCGAACCGGGCGTGTCGACCCGAACTCCACACGACGGCACACCCCACGGCCCACCCGCGCAGCGTCGCCGCGTCAGCGCTGCTTGACGTCGCCGAACAGTCGCGCGATCGGGACGAGCACCGACGGGCGCGCGGCAATCCACGCCGCGGCCATCGCGAGCAGGGATGCCGCGAACAACAACAGTCCGGTCGGGTCGGCGGCAAAGGCGTCGGGGTCGACCGATCCGCGGGCGGCGTACATGTGGTTGAGGTTGCGCAGCGCGCCGGTGGCGAGCACGAGGAAGACGTGCACCGCGATGAACGCGACGAAGAAGAGCATGACCGGGAAGTGGATGCGACGCGCCCACTCCGCGGGGAGCAGGCGGTTCAGCCGCGCGGCGTCCCGCGGCCACACCACCGACAGCCGCACCCCCGTGACGATCGCGAGCGGCGCCGCGACGAACGTGATCGCGAAGTACGACAGCTGCTGGAGGCTGTTGTAGTTCACCCAACCGTTCTCGGTCGGCCAGTCGAGCGAGACGTACTGGAGCGCCGCCGACAGCGCGTTCGGGAAGACCTCCCACGCGGTCGGCACGATGCGCATCCACTGGCCGGTGACGAACAGCAGCACGACGAACACGACGCCGTTGGCCATCCACAGCACGTCGATCGCCTGGTGGAACCACAGCGCGAGGCTGATCCGGCGCTTCTTGTTTTCCCGCGGCGACCAGAAGGCGTTCGGCCGCTTCTCGCGCCGGAACTGCAGCCCCGAGCGGATGACCAGCAACAGGAACAGGCCGTTGAGGAAGTGCTGCCACCCGAGCCACGCGGGAATCCCCACCGGCGCACCGGCCGGCAGGTCGTAGGCGCCGGGGTACATCTCGAGGAATCCGCGGACCGGCCCGAGAGAGACGAGTACCCGAGCCATCAGCACGAGCAGCCCGGCGAGGACGAGCGCCGCCGCCCCGAGGATCAGCGCCGAACCCACCCACTGACCGAGCGTGAGATCGCCGAAGCGGCGCGGCTCGACGCGGGACGACCCGCTCTGCGGGATGCGGGGTGTGGGGGCCATCTACTTTTCGGGGCCGAAGCGGAGATCTGGACTCCCGACGATACCGAAACCCGCCGCACCCCCGGGTGCGTGCGGCGCCTCTCGACCGCCGATCCCGGCATGCGCGCGATACCGTGAGGCAGGAGGAGAACGGATGCCGAGACGCCTACCGGTCGACCCGATCGCCGAAGCCAAGCGCCAATGGCTCGCGCACGGCTGGGACGACGCCGCCGATGGCATGACCGTCGTGACCTCGGTGATCCGCGCGCATCAGTTGCTCATGGCATCCATCGAGCGCGCTCTGAAACCGCTCGATGTGACGTTCTCGCGCTTCGAGATGCTGCGGCTGCTCGCCTTCACGCGAGAGGGACGGATGCCGATGGCCAGCGCCATCGCGCGGCTCCAGGTGCACCCGACGAGCGTGACGAACACCGTCGAACGCCTCGCGCGCGATGGGCTCGTGACACGCGAAGCGCACCCCACCGACGGGCGCGCGGCACTGCTCGTCCTCACCGATGCCGGCCGCCGACGGGTCGATGAGGCCACCAATGCCCTCAACGTCGTCTTCCGCGATCCCGGGCTCGCGCCCGAGGACGCCACGGAGCTGGTGCGGATCATCGCCCGATTCCGCAAGAACGCCGGCGACTTCGCCGATCCCGCACCGACGCCCGACCCGCTCTGACCGCCGCTGCCCGCTCAGCGGTGCGAGAAGTTCGGCGTCCGCTTCTCGCGGAACGCAGCCATGCCCTCTTTCTGGTCGGCGGTGTCGAAGAGCGACGCGAACACCTGACGCTCGAAGCGCACGCCCTCGGCGAGCGTCGACTCCAGGGCGACGTCGAGCGCCGCCTTCGCCGCGTACAGGGCCGGCAGCGGCTTCTCGGCGATCGTGCGGGCGACGGTCTCGGCCTCGGCGAGCAGGTCGGCGGCGGGGACGATGCGCGAGACCAGACCCGCGCGCTCGGCCTCGACCGCGTCGATCATGCGGCCGGTGAGCACCATCTCGGCGGCCTTGTAGTACCCCAGGGCGCGAACGAGCCGCTGCGTCCCGCCCATGCCGGGGATGACGCCGAGCTGGATCTCGGGCTGACCGAACTTCGCCCCGTCGGAGGCGAGGATGACGTCGCACATGAGGGCGAGTTCGCAGCCGCCGCCCAGCGCATAACCCGACACGGCGGCGATCACGGGCGTCCGCACGGCGGAGAAACGGCTCCACGCCCCGAAGTGGTCGGTCAGGGTCATCTCGAGCCCCGACTTGCCCTCCATCTCTTTGATGTCGGCGCCGGCCGCGAAGGCCTTCTCGGAGCCAGTCACGACGATCGCCCCGACGTCGGGAGCGTCGTCGAACGCCGTCGCGGCCGCGACCACCTCGGTCATCGACTGAGTGTTCAACGCGTTGAGCGCCTCGGGGCGGTCGAGGGTGATCCACCCCACCCGTCCACGCTGCTCGACCCGGATCGTCTCGTACGCGGCACCGCGCTGCTCGCTCATGTCACTCCCAGGGGCTAGAGGTGAAGGTTCCCTGGCATCGTCGCACGCTCCCCCGACATCGCCGAGGGGGTTCCGCGTCACGCCGCGAGGACGCTCCGTCCGATGATGAGCCGCATGATCTCGTTGGTGCCCTCGAGGATCTGGTGCACGCGCAGATCGCGGACGACCTTCTCGATGCCGTAGTCCTGCAGGTATCCGTAGCCCCCGTGGAGCTGCAGCGCGTCATTGGCGACGCGGAAGCCGACGTCGGTCGCGAACCGCTTCGCCATGGCGCACCGGGTCGCGGCATCCGGGGTCTGGGCATCCAGGTGTTCCGCCGCCGAGTGGACCAGCAGGCGCGCGGCCTCGAGCTCGGTGGCCATGTCGGCGACGGCGAAGACGACGGACTGCTTCTCGGCCAGGGCCTCGCCGAACGTGAAGCGCTCGTGCACATAGGCGACCGCGCGCTCCATCGCCCAGCGCGCGCCGCCGAGCGAGCACGCGGCGATGTTCAGGCGACCGCCGTTGAGCGCGGACATCGCGATTCCGAAACCGCGCCCCTGGCCGCCGAGCAGATTCTCGGCCGG
>NZ_CAKKMM010000289.1:0-5117 GCF_918698205.1 Microbacterium sp. Bi128
GGGTCCTGACCGGCCAGTTACGCAGCCCCGAGGACTTTGCCGCAGACGATTTCCGCCGGCACTCCCCGCGCTTCCAGGGCGAGAACTTTGACCGCAACCTGCAGCTCGTGGACCGGGTCAAGGAGCTCGCGGACGCGAAGGGCTGCACCCCGGGGCAACTGGCGCTGGCCTGGCTGCTGGCCCAGGGCGAGCACATCGTTCCCATCCCCGGCACCAAGAAGGTCAACCGGCTGCGGGAGAACCTGGGCGCCGCCGACGTCGAACTCTCCGCCGAGGACCTGGCCCGCCTGGACGAACTGGCTCCCGCCGGGGTGGCAGCCGGGGCGCGGTACCCGCACATGGACTCGATCGACGTCTAAGCCGGCCGTTCGACAGCCAACGCGGGGTCACTTACGGCCCGTCCGGGGCCTCCGGATGGGCGCGTAGTGACCCCGCGTTGCTTGGGCGGTTAGTGTCCGGACGCGGCGAGCTCGGCCAGCAGCTCGGCCTTGCGGTCCTCGCTCGCGAAGGAGGACCGGATCGAGTTCGCGGCCATCCGGACGCAGTCGAACTCGGACAGGCCGATCACCGATTTCAGCTGCGCGAAGTTGTCGTCCACGTACCCGCCGAAATACGCCGGGTCGTCCGAGTTCACGCACACGTTCAGCCCCGCCGCGAGCATCGCCGGCAACGGGTGCCCGGCCAGGGCGTCCACCGCGCGGAGCCTGACGTTGGACAGCGGGCACACCGTCAGCGGCATGAGCTCATCCACGAGCCGTTCCACCAGTTCCGGATCTTCCATGCACCGGATGCCGTGGTCGATCCGCTCCACGCCCAGTATGTCCAGCGCGTCGATAATGTACGACGGCGGCCCCTCCTCGCCAGCGTGCGCGATCCGGTGCAGCCCGGCGTCCTTGGCCCGGGAGAAGAGCCGCTCGAATTTGGCCGGCGGGTTGCCCACCTCGGCGGAATCGAGCCCGATGCCGGCGATCGGGGCGCCCATGGCGAGCAGCTGCTCCAGCACCTTGAGGGCGGAGTCCTCGGTGAGGTCGCGCAGGAAGGCCGCGATCAGGAGGGTGGAGATGCCGAACTCTTCGCGGGATCCCGCCAGCACCGAGGCCACGCCGTTGACGCACGTCGCCAGCGGTATCCCGCGGGACAGGTGGGCCTGCGGGTCCAGCATGATCTCGGCGTGCCGGACCCCGGCGAGCGCCGCCCGGGTCAGGTAGGCGCGGGTCATGTCGGCGAAGTCCTGCTCCGTCTGCAGCACGGCCATGTTGGCGTAGTACAGGTCCAAAAAGGATTGCAGGTCAGTGAACTCGTAGCGCGAGCGCAACTCGTCCAGGTCCGCATAGGGCAGTGCAATCCCGTTGCGTTCCGCCAGCGCGAAGATCAGCTCCGGTTCCAGCGTTCCCTCGATGTGCAGGTGCAGCTCGGCGACCGGAAGCGGGAGGAGTTCGCCCGCCTCCGGCTCGTCCGGTTCTTCCGGCTGTTCCGCTGTCAACTGGGCATCGCCGTCGTGTGTTTCCATCCGGTAAGGATATGCCCGGCGCTCCCCGGAGCGGATAGAGTCGAACCAATGCAAAGTAAACAGCATGCTTCCCATTTGCCGCGCCCGGCCGGCCGGGACCTAATTCCTGATCTCGCTCCAGGCAATCCGACGGACGGTTTTGTCCGGGTGCGCGGCGCCCGTGAGAACAACCTGCGCAACGTGGACGTGGACGTGCCCCGCGACGCAATTGTCGCCTTCACCGGCGTCTCCGGCTCGGGCAAGTCCTCCCTCGCGTTCGGCACCATCTATGCCGAGGCGCAGCGCCGCTACTTCGAATCCGTGGCCCCCTACGCCCGCAGGCTCATCCAGCAGGGCCACAACCCCAAGGTGGAAACGATCACCGGGCTGCCGCCCGCCGTCGCGCTCCAGCAGCGCCGCGGGACGCCGAGTTCGCGCTCCACGGTGGGCACCCTCACCACGCTGTCCAACTCTTTGCGCATGCTCTTCTCCCGCGCCGGCAGCTACCCCGACGGCGCCGCCCCGCTGGACTCGGACGCTTTTTCCCCGAACACGGCCGCCGGCGCGTGCCCGGAGTGCCACGGCCTCGGCATCGCGCACACCGTCACCGAGTCCTCCCTGGTCCCGGACACTTCGCTGAGCATCCGCGACGGCGCCATCGCCGCCTGGCCCGGGGCCTGGCAGGGCAAGAACCTGCGCGACATCCTCACCCACCTGGGCCACGACGTCGACACCCCCTGGCGGAAGCTGCCCAAAAAGGACCGCGACTGGATCCTGTTCACCGAGGAACAACCCGTGGTGGAGGTGACGCCCCAGCGCGACCGCGTGGCCAAGCCGTACAAGGGCCGGTTCTGGAGCGCCAGGAGCTATGTGCTGCATACGCTCGCCGATTCCAAGAGCACCACAATGCGCGAGAAGGTGCTGCGCTTCATGGAAACCGGCCCGTGCCCGGTCTGCAGCGGCAGCGGCCTGACCCCGGCCGCGCTCGCCATCACCTTCGCCGGGCACACCATCGCCGAGCTCAACGCCGTCCCCATGACCGAACTGGCGGACATCATCCGCCCCACCACGGAACTCACGGAGGCCGGGACCGCGTCCCGGAAGCAGTCCTCCGGCGAGGGCAACGAGGTGGCCGTCGCCATCACCCGCGACCTCCTGCAGCGCGTCACGGTGCTGCTGGACCTCGGCCTGGGCTACCTGGCGCTGGGCAGGTCCACGCCCACGCTCTCCCCCGGCGAAATGCAACGGCTCCGGATCGCCACCCAGCTCCGCTCCGGGCTGTTCGGCGTGATCTACGTGCTGGACGAGCCCTCCGCCGGACTGCACCCCGCCGACGCCGAGCCCCTCCTCGCAGTCCTGGACCAGCTCAAGTCCTCCGGCAACTCGGTGTTCGTGGTGGAACACAACATGGACATCGTCCGCCGCGCCGACTGGCTGGTGGATGTCGGTCCCCGCGCCGGTGAAGGCGGTGGCGAGGTGCTCTACAGCGGCCCCGTGGCCGGTCTCGCCGAGGTGGACGCGTCCGTGACCCGGCCGTTCCTGTTCCCGGACGGTTCGGCTGGTTCGGACGACGGCGGCGTCCGCCACAGCGCGGACGACGGCGGCGGGTCCCCCGCCAGCGGTACCCGGCGGGAAGCGGCCGGCTGGCTGGAACTGCGCGACATCAGCCGCCACAACCTGCGCAAACTCGACGCCGACTTCCCGCTCGGCGTGCTGACCGCGGTCACGGGCGTCTCCGGCTCCGGCAAATCCACGCTGGTCAGCCAGGTCCTGGCCGAGGTGGTCGGCGCCAGGCTGCACCCGGAGCCAGACGCTGCCAAGGCCCCCGAGGACCTGGAGGCCGACGCCGTTGAGTCCACCGGGCCGCTCAGTGTCGGACCGGTCTCAGGCCTGGACCAGCTGGACCGGCTCGTCAAGGTGGACCAGAAACCGATCGGCCGCACTCCGCGCTCCAACCTCGCCACTTACACCGGCCTCTTCGATGCGGTCCGCAAGGAGTTCGCGGCCACGGACGAGGCCAGGGCGCGGGGCTTTGGTGCCGGCCGCTTCTCCTTCAACGTTGCCGGCGGCCGCTGCGAGACCTGCCAGGGCGAGGGCTTCGTCGTCGGTATCGAACGGGGTGATGGCGACGACGGGGCCGAAGATCTCCTCCTGGAAGATCCGCGCGTCCGGGGCGACGTCGGCGAACACCGTGGGGGCGATGTAGTTGCCCTCGGGCAGGTGGTCGGGGCGGCCGCCGCCGGCCAGGAGCCGGCCCTCGGACTTGCCGATTTCCACGTAGGAGGCCACCTTGGCGTAGTGCTCGGGGTGGACCAGGGCGCCGACCTCGGTCTTGGGGTCGTGCGGGTCACCGACCACGATGTTCCTGGCGCGGGCGGCGTACTTGTCGCAGAATTCCTCGTACACGGCGCGCTCCACCAGTATCCGGGAGCCGGCGGTGCAGCGTTCGCCGTTGAGGGAGAAGACGCCGAACAGGGCGGAGTCGATCGCGGCGTCGAGGTCGGCGTCGGCGAACACGACGCACGGTGACTTGCCGCCGAGCTCCATGGAGAGGCCCTTGAGGTTGGCCGCGGCGTTGCGGAAGATGGTCTGGCCGGTGGTGGTTTCGCCGGTGAAGGAGATCAGCGGGACGTCCGGGTGCTTCACGAGGGCGTCGCCGGCTTCCTCGCCGAGGCCGTTGACGAGGTTGAAGACGCCGTCGGGGAGCCCGGCGTCCTTGAAGATCGTCGCCCAGAGCGAGGCCGAGAGCGGGGTGAATTCGGCCGGTTTGAGGACCACGGTGTTGCCGGTGGCCAGGGCAGGGGCGAGCTTCCAGGACTCGAGCATGAACGGGGTGTTCCACGGCGTGATGAGCCCGGCGACGCCGATCGGCTTGCGGTTGACGTAGTTGATCTGGGCGCCGGGGACCTTCATGGCGTCGTCGAACTGGGCCACGATCAGGTCCGCGAAGAAGCGGAAGTTCTCGGCCGCGCGCAGCGCCTGGCCCTTGGCCTGGGTGATGGGCAGGCCGGTGTCGAAGGTTTCGAGCTCGGCCAGGCGGGCCTCCTGGGCTTCGACGGCGTCGGCGATCCTGTTCAGGACCCGGGCCCGCTCGCGCGGCTTCATCTTCGGCCACGGGCCGTTGGTGAACGCCTCGCGGGCCGCGGCTACGGCGAGGTCGATGTCTTCCTTCTGGCCGGCGGCGGCGGTGGCGTAGTTGGTGTTGGACACCGGGTCCAGGACATCGAAGGTCGCCCCGCCCACCGAATCAACGAAGTCGCCGTTGATGTAGTGCTGGATGTGGGTGGGAAGGCCCTGCGGAACGTAGTGAGTGGTGGTTTCTGCGGCAGTAAACGTCATTGTTTTTCCTTACTGATAGTGCAACGCGGGGTCACTTACGGCCCATGCCGGGCGCCTTAATGGGCGCTAAGTGACCCCGCGTTGGTTTGGGCGAGGTACGCGTCCAGGGTGGCGGAGCGGTGCCGGCGGGCGGCCTTTTCGATGTCATCCGGGCTGGCGCCGGATTCGATGAGCTGCAGCAGCGCCTCGTGCTCGTCGACGGATTCGTGGGCCCGGCCCGGGACGAAGCGGAACGTGGAGGAGCGCAGTGACGCCAGCCGGTTCCAGCCGCGGTGGACGAGGTCCAGGA
>NZ_CAKKMM010000290.1:0-5116 GCF_918698205.1 Microbacterium sp. Bi128
GGTGTTGACGTTGGCGTCGGGGTTGGCGTCGGAGTCGGCGATGCGGTGGGCGCGGGCTTCGACGTCCCCGGGTTCGATTCCGCCGGTGCGGCCGACACCGTGAACGTCACGTCCGTCTCGTGCCGACCCGTGGCGTCGTCCCAGCGGACGTTGACGGTGTGCGCGCCCGTCGTCGTGCGGACCGGCCACGTATAGGGCGCCGTCGCGTCCTGCCCGAGATACGAGCCGTCGAGCCGGAACTTGACCTTCACGCCCGCAGGCGCGGCCACGGCCACGTCGAAGACGCCGCCGACGCGGGTCGACCCTGCGAGAGCCACACCGTCCACGGTCACGTCGGGGGCGGTCAGCGCCGACGCCGCGGTGGGCGACATCGCTCCTGCCCCGACGGCGACCGCGGCGGCGATGGCGAGACGGGCGGTTCTCTCGATCCTGCTGTGCGGGTACTTCACGGTCGCTCCCTTTTCGTCCGTCGTTGCGACGACTCAGTCGCCGCAGGGGATTGTCAACCCCCTCGCGCGCAGATTTAAACAGGGTGTAGGGCGCACATCCATGGCTCGGACACCTCGCGCATCCGTCGTCCTGGGAGCGAACACGCGTCGAGGACGGATGCCGCGACCCCGCGCGTCGTCGACGGCGGGGTCGCGGGGCATCCGGGATTACGGTGCTCTTCCCTCGGGGTGGGCACCCCGCGCGGCTTCTCCGGGTCGAGCCGCGCGGGGGTGTTCACCCGACCGTGCCCCGCGAGAAGACGAAGTACACCGCGAAGATCCAGGCGAAGAGTTCGTCCGAGGAGGTAGGCGAGAAGGTGTAAGCACAACCCGCGTCAGCACATCCGAAGAGGCGGAAGTAAAAGGGCATCGGGTGTATTCTTATTTCACCATGGCAATCAAACACATCACGCATCTGGTCGACGATCTTGACGGAACCGTCCTCGAAGAGGGCGACGGAAAGCAGATCACTTTCTCGATCGAGGGGCGTTCCTACGAGATCGATCTCTCCGACCGGAATGCCGACAAGTTCTATGCCGCCGTCGCGCCGTTCGTGGATGCCGCGCGTCCGGTCGGTCGTTCCACCTCGGCGCCGCGTCGCCCGCGTTCGTCGCGCCGATCGAGCGATATCGATCTCGCCGCGGTGCGTGAATGGGCACGTGCCAACGGGCACACCGTGAGCGACCGGGGCCGCGTTCCGGCTTCCGTGCTCGAGGCATACGGCACCGCAAACTCCTGAGCCGATGATTCCGCTGTCGAGCGACGGCAGAAAGACCGTGAATTCCGGCGCGGTGACGCAGTTCGCCGTCCTCGACGCCCTCATGGGCGGAATGTACACCGCCGGAATCCCGGTTTCCGAGGTGCACAGCTGGGGCGACACCGGAATCGGGTGCTGCGATCGTCTCGGTGGAGAGGTCCTCCTCGTCGACGGCGAGGCATTCGAATGCACAGTGGATGCCGCGCCGCGGCTTCTGCGCGAGGACGAGACTTTGCCGTTCGTCGACGTCTGCTCTTTCGGGAAGCGCGAGGGCGAGCATCTCGAGGGGCTGGATCTCGGCGGGTTGACCGCTGCTGTCGAGGGCCGGCTCGTCAGCCGCAACCTGTTCCATGCGGTTCGGGTCGACGGTGTCGTGCGTCGCGTGCGCACGCGCGTCACCGCGCGCCAAGAGGCCCCTTTCCGTCCCTTGGCCGACGTCGCCGCCGAGCAGGTGGAGACCGTGACTCACGATCGGTCCGGAGTGATCGTCGGCTTTTGGATGCCCCGGATCTATCAGGGCATATCGGTGGCGGGATTGCACGTGCACTTCCTCAGCGAGGATCGTCTGATCGGCGGGCACGTTCTCGATGTCGACATCGACCGGGCCGTCCTGCGCGTCTCGGCCTTCGCGCAGTTCTCATTACGGCTTCCGCTCGATGAAGAGTTTTTGGCGACGGAACTCACGCACGGTGAGGATCATCGCATCACGGCGATCGAAGGCGGCGCGCCTGGTTCACGCCAGAATGATTGATGACGGCTCGGTGGGGTTATATCCCGGGTGAACTCGCCTGCTTCTCACTGAATTTATCCAAGGTGGGGTCATAGGATCAGCCACATGGCGAAAAAGCAGATTACGCAGCTCATCGACGATCTCGACGGCGCTGTCATCGACGGGGGGACGACGATTCACTTCTCGCTCGAGGGGCGCGCATACGAGATCGACCTTTCTGACGAGAACGCGAAGAAGCTCCGCGACGCGTTCGAACCCTTCATCTCTTCGGCACGGCCGCTCGGTTCCGTGCCGGCGAATGCGCGTCGCGCGACCAAGTCGCGCACCGGTTCGTCGCGCGATCTCGGCGACGTGCGCGCATGGGCGGAAGAGAACGGTTACTCCATCAATTCCCGCGGGCGAATCTCGGCGAACGTGCTCGAAGCGTACGACGCCGCTCACTGACGCACGAAAAGAACCCCGGATGCCATTCGCATGGCATCCGGGGTTCTTCGTCGTTCAGACGAGGGCGGTCGATCCCGCGCCCACCCGCAGACGGTCCGCGGCGAGTCCCTCCGCGGCGGCGAGGGGAGTGACGCCGCGCGTCTCCGCCTCGTCGAACACGCGGCGAACGGTGTCGCCGATTCCGGCGACGCGACTCATGATCGTCTCGCGCGAGCCGCTCTGCTTGGCCTCGAGGTCGAGGTAGATCACGCCACCGGCATTCACCACGAAGTCGGGCGCGTAGAGCACGCCGCGTGCGGCGAGACGGTCGGCGCCGGAGCGATCCGCGAGCGGGTTGTTCGCCGGCCCGCACACGGCGCGAGCGTCGAGGGCGTCGATGACCTCGTCGGTGAGCACGCCGCCGATACCGGCCGGAACGAACAGGTCGGCCGGGATCAGGTGCGCTTCGCCCGGCTCGACCCACGCGGCGCCCAGAGTGGCGGCGAGACCACGCTTGGCGGGGTTGACGTCGGTGACGGTGAGAATGGCGCCTTCGGAGGCGAGACGTTCGGCCAGGCGACCGCCCACCTGTCCCAGGCCGGCGACGGTGATGCGGCGTCCGCGGACGTCGCCCGAACCGACGGCCCGCTCGAGCGTGGCCACGAGCGACGCGTAGACGCCCAGGCTCGTGGGGCCGGCCGGCTCGCCGGAGCCGCCCACGGCGTCGGGGAGGCCGACGACGTGGGCCGTCCGCTCGCTCACCACGAGCATGTCGTCGGTGGTGGAACCCACGTCCTCGGCCGTCCGGTAGAGGCCACCGAGGCTCTCGACCGCGTCACCGAGGTCGAGGAACGCGGCGCGGCGCCGATCGGGTTCGAGGACCGTGCCCTCGGGGAGGCCGATGACCGACTTGCCGCCGCCGGCGTCGAGCCCCGCGGCGGCGTTCTTGAGGGTCATCGCCGCAGACAGCCGCAGGGCATCGCCGAGGGCGTCGCTCCAGTGCGGGTAGGTCCACAGGCGCGCGCCGCCGAGGGCGGAGCCCAGCACCGAGGAGTGCAGGGCGACGGCGATGAACAGGCCGCTCCGGCGTCCCGTCACCACCTCCACGCGTTCGTGGGCGAAATCGGGCAGGGGGAGGGCGTGGGTCATCGCGGTCCTTTTCGTCGGCCGCCTTGTGGGCGGCACTGTCGCGGATGCCGCGGCTTTGCGGCATCCGTCTTCCATTCTGACGCGTCGAGCGACGCGGGGCGAGCGCTTAGGCTGGCGCGATGAGCGAGTCCCTTCCCGCCCGCAGCCGTCTCGTCGCCGCCGCGCTGGAGCGCGCGGGGATCGCGGGCGAGATCGTCGTGCTCCCCGACGCGGCGCACACGGCCGCCCTCGCCGCCGCGGCGCTCGGGATCGAGGTCGGGGCGATCGCGAACAGTCTGGTCTTCTGGAGCGACGACGAACCGCTCCTGGTGATGACCAGCGGCGCGCACCGGGTCGACACGGCGGAGCTGGCCGCGCGGCTGGGGCGGGGCGGCATCCGTCGGGCCACGCCCGATCAGGTGCTCGCGGCGACGGGGCAGCCCATCGGCGGTGTCGCGCCGACGGGGCACCCCGCGCCGCTGGCGACCATCGTCGACGAGGACCTCGCGGGGTTCGACGAGATCTGGGCCGCCGGTGGGACGCCGCACACCGTCTTCCCCCTGACCTTCGACGAACTGGTGCGCCTCACCGGCGGCACGGTGGCGAAGGTCGGCTGAGCGTCCCCGCACCCGACCGGGCGGTGCGGGCCCGCCGCCTCAGGACAGGGCCGTGAGGCACACGACCGCCGCAGCGGCGGACCACGCCTGGGGGCGGCACGCCGCGGGATACGGCGTGGGTGCCGAGGATGCCGCGCGCGGGTCGCCGGAGTGCAGTTCGGGCACGCGGTACGCGAAGCCCTCGGCGGCGTCGAGGAGCTCGGCCACGACGGCGCGGGCGTCCTCGGTCAGGCCCGCCCGCAGCATCCCGTGCACGGCGATCGCGGTGTCGTGCACCCAGACGCTGCCCCCGTGGTACGACAGCGGCCAATAGCCGGCGGCGCCGGTGGACATCGTGCGGATGCCGTAGCCGCTCGACATCGACTCCCCGCGCAGCAGGGCTGCGACGTGCGCTTCGTCCGCGGCATCCAGGATGCCCGTGCCCAGAAGATGACCGATGTTGCTCGTGAGGGTGTCGACCGGCCGCTTCTCGCGGTCCAGCGCGACGGCCGGGTAGCGGCCCTCGGGCGTCTCGATCCAGTAGGCGGACGCGAAGCGCTCCCTCAGATCGGCCGCCCATCCGCGCCAGAACGTCGCGTCCGCGGCATCCCGGTCGTCGCCGAACGCGTCCAGCAGGTCGGCGCCGGCGAGGGCGGCCTCGTACGCGTACCCCTGCACCTCGCACAGCGCGATCGGTCCGTCGGCGAGGGTGCCGTCGCGCCACTGGATGGAGTCGCCGGAGTCCTTCCAGCCCTGGTTCGCCAGCCCGGTGCCGAGCCGGTCGATGTAGTCGAGGAAACCGTCGCCGTCGCTGTCGCCGCTCTCGCGGATCCAGCCGAGCGCCGCGCGCAGCGCCGGCAGCAGCGCGCGCACCTCGTCGGCGGGGAGGCCCGCGCGGTGGGCGTCGGCGAGCAGGCAGATCCACAGGGGAGTGGAATCGACGCTGCCGTAGTACCGCGGCGGGAGCGAGATCCCTGCGCCGGGGATCTCCAGC
>NZ_CAKKMM010000291.1:0-5110 GCF_918698205.1 Microbacterium sp. Bi128
AGCAGGGTGCGGACCTTCCGGCCGGCGGGGTTGAGGCTCCACTGCATCCCGAAGGCCTGCGCCACGGGTTCCAGCGCCGCCTGCAGCTCCGCCTGGGACGCCGCCGTCGTCGCCTCGACCCGCATGAAAAAGGTGCCCGTGCCCTGGCTGCCGTACTGCTGGGAATCTGTAATATTGCAGCCCGCCACCAGGAGGGCCCCGGCGACGGCGTGCACGATGCCCGGCCGGTCAGGGCAGGAGAGAGTCAGGATGTAGGAGGCAGTCAGGTTCTCGTCAGTCACGAGGAATAGCCTACCTGCGGTTCAAGGGCAGTTTTGAAAGGGTTTTGGTAGTGTTAATCCGTCGCAACTGGCGTTGGATGGCTAACCATCAGGGAGCGGCACTCACGAAGACCACGGATCGTACGCCTGGGCCGAGGGTCATGTCTTACCGGTCGGCAGCATCACCGCTGCCGCACCGTTGCTGGTGCCCGCGCGGGGTGCCGGCCGCCGCTGTCGCGGCCCGCTGTTAAGGGGCCCGTAATCAAGGGGCGGTGCAACGGGCCAGCCGGTAGCCTGACCAATAGCCGTACCCGTTGCCAACCAGGAGTTCCTCGTGACTACTACCACCGCCACCTCAGCCGCCGTGAGCAACCAGCCGCTGGCCGAACTCGACCCTGAAATCGCCGCCGTCCTTGCCCAGGAGCTTGGCCGCCAGCGCGGCACCCTGGAAATGATCGCTTCCGAGAACTTCGCCCCGCGCGCCGTGATGGAAGCCCAGGGCTCCGTCCTGACCAACAAGTACGCCGAGGGCTACCCGGGACGCCGCTACTACGGCGGATGTGAATACGTCGACGTCGCCGAGCAGCTCGCGATCGACCGCGTCAAGGAACTGTTCGGCGCCGAATATGCCAACGTGCAGCCGCACTCCGGCGCGCAGGCCAACGCCGCCGCGCTCGCCGCCATGATCACCCCGGGCGACAAGATCCTGGGCCTGTCCCTGGCCCACGGCGGGCACCTCACCCACGGCATGAAGCTGAACTTCTCCGGAAAGCTCTACAACGTCGCCGCCTACCAGGTCGAGGAAGATGACTTCCGGATCGACATGGACAAGCTGCGCGAGCAGGCAATCGCCGAAAAGCCCCAGGTGATCATCGCCGGCTGGTCCGCCTACCCGCGGCACCTCGATTTCGCGGCCTTCCGTTCGATCGCCGACGAGGTCGGCGCCCTGCTCTGGACCGACATGGCGCACTTTGCCGGCCTCGTCGCCGCCGGACTGCACCCGAGCCCGGTGCCGTACTCCGACGTCGTAACCTCCACCGTGCACAAGACGCTGTCCGGTCCGCGCTCCGGCGTGATCCTGGCGAAGCAGGAGTGGGCCAAGAAGCTTAACTCCGCCGTGTTCCCCGGCCAGCAGGGCGGCCCGCTCATGCACGTGATCGCGGCGAAGGCCGTGGCCTTCAAGATCGCCGGCACCGAGGAATTCAAGGAGCGCCAGGAGCGTGTGCTCGAAGGCGCCAAGATCATCGCCGAGCGCCTCGGCCAGGCCGACGTCGCCGGCGCGGGCGTCTCGGTCCTGACCGGCGGCACCGACGTGCACCTGGTCCTGGTGGACCTGCGCAACTCCCAGCTGGACGGCCAGCAGGCCGAGGACCTCCTGCACTCGATCGGCATCACCGTCAACCGCAACGCCGTGCCGTTCGACCCCCGCCCGCCGATGGTCACCTCCGGCCTGCGCATCGGCACACCGGCCCTGGCCACCCGCGGCTTCGGCGCCGAGGAATTCACCGAGGTGGCGGACATCATCGCCACGGCACTGAAGTCCGGAGCTGCCATGGAGATCGAACCCCTGCAGGCCCGCGTGGACAAGCTCGCCGCCGATTTCCCGCTGTACCCGCAGCACGAGCAGTGGTAGGCCATGACTTCTTCGCACACCGCAAAAACGGCTGAAACTGCACGGATCCTTGACGGCAAGGCCACCGCCGCCGCCATCAAGGCCGAGCTGACCGAGCGCGTGGCCGTGCTCAAGGCCCAGGGCATCACGCCCGGGCTGGGCACCATCCTGGTGGGCTCCGATCCCGGCAGCACCTGGTACGTCGGCGGCAAGCACAAGGACTGCGCCGAGGTGGGCATTACCTCCATCCGCCGCGACCTGCCGGAAGAGACCAGCCAGGACGAACTCCTGGCCGTGGTCCGCGAGCTCAACGAGAACCCGGAATGCACCGGCTACATCGTCCAACTGCCCCTGCCCAAACACATCGACCAGGACGTCATACTGGAAGCCATGGATCCCGAGAAGGACGCCGACGGCCTGCACCCGATGAACCTGGGCCGGCTCGTGGCCAACGTCAGCGGACCCATGAAATCCCCGCTGCCGTGCACGCCCAAGGGCTGCGTGGAGCTGCTGACCCGGCACGGGATCGACCTGAACGGCAAACGCGTCCTCGTGGTGGGCCGCGGCGTCACCATCGGCCGTCCCGTGGGTCTGCTGCTGACCCGCAAGGACGTCAATGCCACGGTCATCCTGGCCCACACCGGAACGGTGGACCTGCCGGCAGAACTGCGGCAGGCCGACGTCGTGATTGCCGCCGCCGGGCAGCCGCACATGATCAAGGCCGGGGACCTCAAGCCCGGGGCGATCGTGCTCGACGTCGGTGTCAGCCGGGTCGATGACGGCAGCGGCAAGGCAGTGGTCACCGGCGACGTGGACCCCGCTGCAGCCGACGTCGCCGCGTGGCTCTCGCCGAACCCCGGGGGAGTGGGGCCCATGACCCGCGCCATGCTGCTCGCCAACGTGGTGGAAACCGCGGAACGCCAATGGGCAGAGAAAAACCGCTGAGCAGAGGAACGCCGCCCGGGGCCCGCCTAAGGCTCCCGCGGTGGTTGGGCCGGCTTTCGGCGGGCCCAACCACCGCAGGATTCCGCACGTTCTAACGCCTGCCGGCATAACGGAACGGATACGTCAGGAGTTTTTACGAAAAGACTCTTTCATAGTTTGCGGGGATCCACTACCGTAGTGCGGGTGTCCGAACTTGCCTCTAAAGAATCACGCGCGAGCAGCCCCTCCGACGCCGCTCTCCCATACGTCATCACCGCCGAGAACCTGACCAAACGTTACGGCGACGTCACCGCCGTCGACGGCATTTCCTTCCGCGTTCCCGCCGGGGAAGCGTTCGGCCTGCTGGGCCCCAACGGCGCCGGCAAGTCCACCACGATGAAGATGATCGGCGGGGTCTCGCAGCGCACCTCCGGCAGCCTGAATATCATGGGCCTGGACCCCGAACAGCACGGGCCGGAGGTCCGCGCCCACCTGGGCGTCGTGCCGCAGCAGGACAACCTGGATGAGGAACTGAAAGTCCGGGACAACCTGCTGGTCTACGGCCGCTATTTCGGCCTGCCCATGAGCTACCTCAAGCCCAAGGCCGTCGAGCTGCTGGAATTCGCCCAGCTCACCGACAAGGCCAACTCCAAGGTCGATGCCCTCTCCGGCGGCATGAAGCGGCGCCTGACAATCGCCCGCTCGCTCATCAACGAGCCCCGGATCCTGCTGCTGGACGAGCCGACGACCGGTCTTGACCCGCAGGCCCGGCACATCCTCTGGGACCGGCTGTTCCGGCTCAAGGAACAGGGCGTCACCCTGATCCTCACCACGCACTACATGGACGAGGCCGAGCAGCTGTGCGACCGGCTGATTGTGGTGGACAAGGGCAGGATCATGGCCGAGGGATCGCCGGCCAGCCTGATCCGCGAATACTCCACCCGCGAGGTCCTGGAACTGCGCTTCGGCTCGGAACGCAACGCGAGCGTCGGCGCGGAGCTCGGCGGCATCGGCGAACGCGTGGAAACCCTGCCGGACCGGGTGCTCATCTACGCCCACGACGGCGAGGCCGCCCTGGAGCAGGTCACCGCCCGCGGCCTGCGTCCGGTCACCTCACTGGTCCGCCGCTCCTCACTCGAAGACGTCTTCCTGCGCCTGACCGGCAGGAGCCTCGTTGACTAAGAAAGAGCAGCTGACTAAGCCAATTCAGGCAGCGGGAACGACGGCGGGCGCCGCGGCGGGGACGGCCCTGCGCGCGCACTCGCCGGAAGTCTCGGCCGCCCGTGCCCGCCGCTGGGGCGCGTTCTACTACGCCGAACAGGTCCTGCGGGTCATGAAGGGCTACGGCTGGACCATCGTGATGTACGGCGTGGGACAGCCGGTGGCCTACCTGTTCGCGATGGGCGTTGGCCTGGCCACCCTGGTCGAGGCCAACGGCGCCGGCGTCTTCGGCGGGGTCAGCTCCCTGACGTTCATCGCGCCGGCCCTGCTGATCTCGGCGGCCGTCATGACGGCCGCCAACGAGGTCACCTTGCCCGTGATGTTCGGCTTCAAGTGGCGGCGCGTCTACTACGGCCCGCACGCCTCGCCGCTGCCTCCCGAGCAGATCGCCGGCGGCCAGATCATCGCCGTGACGGTGCGCTTCCTGCTGCAGTCGGCCATCTACTTCGCCGTCGTCGCGCTCTTCGGCGCCTCGCCCGGCGCCTGGGGCTGGGTGTCGATCCTCATCGCCACCCTCGCCGGCCTGTCCTTCGGCCTGCCGCTCATGGCCTACGCGGCCACCATCCAGCACGACAAGGGCCAGTTCGCCATGGTCATGCGGTTCATCGTCATGCCGTTGTTCCTGTTCTCCGGCACGTTCTTCCCGCTGGACACGCTCCCGCTCGCAGTCCGCTGGATCGGCTGGATCTCACCGATCTGGCACGGAACCGAGCTTGGCCGCGTGGTCAGCTACGGGTACGAGGAAGAGCCCTGGCTCACCGTCGTCCACGTCCTCTTCCTGCTGGGCCTGGCGGCTGCCGGCTGGATCCTGACCAAACGCCAGTTCGCCAAAAGGATGGCCTCATGAGCGTCCTGACCGGAAGTTTCAACACAGGGGACCACAGCGTCACCGAAGCCGCGCGCCGCCGCCGCTACGGGCCCATCTACTCCCGCAACGTCCGCGCCGTCGTCGCCCGCGGGCTCATGGCCACCAAAAGCAGCAACTGGATGGTCATGGTCTCCGGGTTCTTCGAACCCGTGCTGTACCTGATCTCCATGGGCGTGGGCCTGGGCGCCATTGTCGGGTCGGTCCAGGGCCCGGGCGGGCAGGAAA
>NZ_CAKKMM010000292.1:0-5105 GCF_918698205.1 Microbacterium sp. Bi128
CTCGTGCTGCTCTCCCTGCTGCTGCCCTACAGCTCCTACAAGGCCGGCGAAAGCCCCTTCGTGACATTCTTCGGCTCCATCGGGGTCGACGGCGTGGACGCCATCATGAACCTCGTGGTCCTTACCGCGGCGCTGTCCTCGCTCAACGCAGGCCTTTACTCCACCGGCCGGATCATGCGCTCGATGTCCATTTCCGGTTCCGCGCCGAAATTCGCCGGCCGGATGAATAAGTCCGGTGTCCCCTACGGCGGCATCGCCCTCACTGCCGCAGTGGCTGTCCTGGGCGTGATCCTGAACGCCGTGGTCCCGGCCGAGGCCTTCGAGATCGTCCTGAACGTCGCATCGCTCGGCATCATCAGCACCTGGGCCATGATCGTCCTGTGCCAGATGCAGCTCGCCCGGCTCGCAGCCCGCGGAGAACTGCTCCGGCCCGCGTTCCGTATGCCGGGCGCACCCGTCACGGGCTGGATCACCCTGGCCTTCCTCCTGGCGGTGCTGGTCCTCATGGCCTTCGACTCGCCAGTCGGAACGTGGACCATCGCCTCCCTCGCGGTCATCATCCCGTTGCTGATGCTCGGCTGGCGCCTCTGCCGGCACCGCATCCTGGAGATCGCCGCCGTCCGCGACGGGTTCACCGGCCCGTATCCGCTCGTGGCCAACCGACCCGTGCGTGGGACCGGCGGGGATTCGGAGTAACATCCCGGCAGTCCGGGTCCGCGTAACGCAACGTCCCCGCAACCTCTCCTGCACGTGGTTCGCATATGCTCAGCGGACAGACTCAACATGGCTCAGCGACGAACCACCCGGGAGACAGCTCATGACCAATTGGCGGATCAGGGATTTCCATTCGGCCGATCTTGACGGGATCCTGCACCTCTGGGAATCCCTCAAGGCCACCAACGTCGAGCCGGTCTACGCCCTCTCCGAGGTGCTCGCCTCCTGCGAAAAGGACCACGCCGTCGTCGCGGTGCAGGGCGAGCAGGTGGTGGGCGCCGCCGTCGGACGCGCCGCCCACGACCAGGGCTGGATCGTATTCCTGGCCACCCTGCCCGATTACCGGGGCCGCGGCATCGGCACCTCGCTGCTGGCCTCAGTCGAGAACCGGATGGCCCCGCACGGGCTCAACAAGCTCTCGGCCCTGATGCCCGAATCCGAAACCCGGGTGGAGGCCTTCCTGAGCCGCGGCTTCGCCCTGAAGAAGAACCTGCGCTACTTCGAGCGGAAAATCCCGGTCCAGCGCCAGGAACTCGAGCCGCTCAGCCAGCTCGGCGGCCGGATCCTGGCCCGCGACCTCTGGGAAAACGTGGCGGGCATGCGCAACGAGAAGGAGCTGCTGGAACGCCGGCTGGTCCTTCCCCTCGCCGAGGCCGACCTCGCCGACGAATACGGGGTGGTGCCGCCCCGGGCGGTGGTCCTCTTCGGCCCGCCCGGTACGGGCAAGACGACCTTCGCCAAGGCCATCGCCTCCAGGCTGGAGTGGCCGTTCGTGGAGGTCTTCCCCTCCCGGCTGGCCTCAGACCCCAAGGGGCTGGCCGGGGCGCTGCGCGAGACCTTCCTGGAGATCGCCGAACTCGAGCACGCGGTCGTGTTCATCGATGAGGTGGAGGAGATCGCCTCCCAGCGCTCCGGCGAACCGCCGTCGCCCCTGCAGGGCGTCACCAACGAACTGCTCAAGATCATCCCGGCCTTCCGCGAACAGCCCGGCCGGCTGCTGGTCTGCGCCACCAACTTCATCCGCGCCCTGGACTCCGCATTCCTGCGCCACGGCCGCTTCGACTACGTCATCCCGATCGGTCTGCCGGACCGCCAGGCCCGCGAGGCCATGTGGCAGCGCTTCATCCCTGCCACCGTGGTGGACGACGTCGACGTCGAGCTGCTGGTGGACCGCACCGAGGGGTTCTCCCCCGCGGACATTGAGTACGCGGCCCGCAGCGCCTCCCAGCGGGCGCTGGAAAAGGCGGTGTACGACGACGGCGGCGCGGCGTCCGGCGGCAGCGCCTCAGTCCGCGAAGCCGTCCGGAAGGGTCCGGCCACCCAGGACTACCTCGACGCGATCGCCGACACCCGGACCACGGTCAGCGCCGAAGTGCACCAGCAGTTCCTGGAGGACATCGACGACCTAGGCCGGGTGTAGGGGAAGCAACGCGGGGTCAGTTGCGGCCCATGTTGGGGCTCTGCATGGGCGCCAAGTGACCCCGCGTTGCAGTCATTGCCGAGCCGTCATTGCCTAGTGGAGGCAGCGTGATCCTGTTTCTCACCATTGTGAGCGGCCTGGCCTGGACCGTGGTCTACGTCGATGCCATCCGGATCGGTTTCAAGGACCGGAGCTACGCGATCCCGGCCGCCGCGCTGGCCCTGAATTTCGCCTGGGAGGCCATCTACGCCATGCGCTCCATCGCGACGGGAATCACCGCCCAGGGGGTCTTCAATATCGCGTGGGGACTGGCCGACGTCGTGATTGTGTACACCTTCCTGAAGTTCGGCCGCTCCGAGCTGCCGGGCTGGGTGACGCGGCGGCTGTTCATCGGCTGGGCGCTCCTGCTGGGCGTCACGTCCTTCGCGGTCCAGCTGCTGTTCGTCGTCCAGTTTGGCTGGGACGACGCGGCCCGCTACGCGGCGTTCCTGCAGAACCTGCTGATGTCCGGGTTGTTCATCGCCATGTTCGCCGCCCGGGGCGGCACCCGCGGCCAGACCCTGCTGATCGCCGTGGCCAAGTGGGTCGGCACCCTCGCGCCCACGATCGCGCTGGGCTGGTACGGCAACTCGCCCCTGATCCTGGGCGTGGGGGCGCTCTGCAGCGTCTTTGATCTGGTGTACATCGGTTTGCTGTGGCGGGCCCGGCAGCCGGGAGCCGCTAGAGGGTGACGACGATCTTGCCCTTGGCGTGGCCCTGTTCGAGCGCGGCGAAGGCTCCCCCAATGTCCGCGAACGGGTAGGTGCGGTCCATGACCGGCTGCACGTGGCCGGCGTCGACGAGGGCCGCCAGGGTGCGCAAATCATCCCCGCTGGGGTGCATGAACAGGTAACGGTAGCTGGCCTTCGCCTTCCGGGCGCGGCGGCGGATGCCCATGCTCATCAGCCAGAAAGCGGCCGTGATCATCGGCGGCGAGCCCAGGTCTTTCGTCGCGGTGAGCGGCTCGGGAACGCCGGCGATGGATACCACCCTGCCGCCGGACTTAAGAATGCGGAAGGAATCCCTGAGGGTCACGCCGCCGACCAGGTCCAGGACCGCATCGAAATCATGCAGTACCGCGGAGAAGTCCTCCCGGTTGTAGTCGATGACGGCGTCCGCCCCCAGCCGGCGCACCAGCGCCTCGCCGCGGGCCGATGCCGTGGTGGTGACCTGGGCGCCGAGATACTTGGCGAGCTGGATGGCGAGTGTTCCCACCCCGCCGGCGCCGCCGGAAATGAAAAGCCGGGTGCCGCGGCCCACGGCAAGTTCATCGCGGAGGGCCTGCAACGCCGTGAGCCCGGCCAGCGGCAGTCCTGCGGCCTCGGCGAATCCGAGCGACGCCGGCATGGCGGCCACCAATTCCTGCTGCACGCACACCAGCTCGGCGAAGGCTCCAAGCCTGGCCTTGTCCACCCGGGCGTAGACGCGGTCGCCGATGGAAAAGCGGTTGGGCCCGGGTCCGATTGCTTCCACCGTCCCGGCGAGTTCGCAGCCGGCCACGATCGGCAGGCGGACATGGCTGATGGGCCGGAGCGCGCCCCCGCGGAACTTGAAGTCCACCGGGTTCAGCCCGGCCGCGGCAACCTTGATCCGGACGTCACCCGGGCCGGGCTGGGGAACCGGAACATCCCGGAGTTCCATGGCGTCCGGGCCGCCGTAGCGTGTGAGGACGTAGGCGCGCATGCTCAGTCCCGCGCGGACCCGGTGTCGCCGGCCGGAGCATCTCCCGGCGCAGCTTCCGCGTCTGCTGCAGCGGCCGTTGCCGGGGCGTCTGCTGCTGCCGGGGCGTCATAGGAGAGGAACTCGTAGTCCGTGTCATCCGCCTCGTCGAGCATGTCGTCGAGTTCGTTCAACAGCCAGGGATTGATCCGGGCCAGGATTTTCCGGGTTTCCTCGACAGGAACGGCGGCGTAGAGCACCGGGCGGGCATCGTCGTAGCGGGTGACCGGGGGCTTGTCCGGCCATTTCTCGGCCAGCGCCTTGACCCGTTCGGGCAGCGAATTGTGCGCGTTGTCGGCAATCTTCACAAGCGTGGCGTCGTGGTCCTCGGCGATGTACCGGATGCCGGCCTGGTAGTCGTCCGGATTCTCATGCAGGCGCTTCGTGACCCGCTCGATGATGTCCGCGGCACGCTCGGAGACCCCCATGTCCAGCAGTGCCTGCCGCGTCATCGGGGTGTCCTCCGCGATGTCGTGGAGGTACCCGGCGATCCGGATGTCGTCGTCGAAGTCCGCCAGGGCGTCCCCGACGGCGAGCACATGTTCCCGGTATGGCCGCTTGAGCTTGTCCTTCTGGCGGTTGTGGGCCACCTCGGCCAGGACCTTGGCTGTCTCGACGGTGAAGCGGGGCTGAGGGTGTGCAGGCTCGGTCATGAATCCAGCCTACGCGCCGCGGCTGTCCGTCCCTGCCCGGAGGCCGGTTCCCGGATGCGCCCCCTTGTGCGCTCCCGGTACCCCGGGCCACACCCAGGGCTCGCGGGGCAGGGCCGCCGGGTCGAAGGCGGCGAGGATATCGTCGAGGCGGCCCGGCGGGAGGCCAAGGGAGTCCAGCAAAGTGCCCCGGACCTGGTCCGCGCCCACCCCGGCCAACGCCAGGTCGGCCAGCGTGACGGCGCCGTCACGCTTGGCCAGCCGGGCGCCGTCGGCGTTCAGTACCAGCGGCACATGCGCATATTCAGGAACAGGCATATTGAGCAGCGACGCCAAATAGGCCTGCCGCGGCGTGGACGGCAGCAGGTCATCGCCGCGGACCACCTGGTCGATGCCCTGCGCGGAGTCGTCCACCACCACGGCCAGGTTGTAGGCGGTCACGCCGTCGTTGCGCCGGAGCACGAAGTCGTCGACCACCCCGGTGTAACTGCCGTGGAGCACGTCCCGCACCGTCACCTCGGCCACGGTGGAGCGGAGCCGGACAGCCGGCGGCCGGGCGGCCC
>NZ_CAKKMM010000293.1:0-5098 GCF_918698205.1 Microbacterium sp. Bi128
CGACTCCGCCGAGGAAGTCGCCTCGATGGGCGGCACGTTCATCAACCTGGACATCGATGCGGCGGCAGACGGAACCGGAGGCTACGCCCGTGCCCTCGGTGAGGACCGGGCGCAACGCCAGCGCAGCCTCCTGGCCCCGCATGTCGCGGCGGCGGACGTCCTGATCACGACGGCGGCCATCCCCGGCCGGGCCGCTCCCTTGCTGGTGACCACCGCCATGGTGGCCGGCATGCGGGCAGGGTCTGTCGTCGTCGACCTCGCCGCGGAGTCCGGAGGCAACGTCGAAGGCGTGATCGCCGGCCAGGACGTGCAGGTGCCGGTCGACGGCGGATCGGTCACGCTCGTGGGTTTGCATGACGCGGCATCCGCCATGCCCTCGGACGCGTCCCGGCTTTTCGCCCGGAACGTCAGCAACTTCCTCGCGCTCATGACCAACTGCGGCTCGGTGGCCCCGGACTTCGACGACGACGTGGTCGCCGGAACGTGCCTGACCCACGGCGGCACGGTGCGGCACGCCCCCACCGCGGAAGCATTGGAAAGGGAGGCGTGATGGGCCCCGTCGTGTTGCTGACCGTGGTGGTGCTCGCGGTGTTTGTTGGCTTCGAAGTCGTCTCCAAGGTCACCAGCAAACTGCACACACCGCTCATGTCCGGCGCCAACGCCATCCACGGCATCATCCTGGTCGGCGCCATCATCGTCGCCGGACAGGCCAGTGACCCGTGGGTCCTCGGCGTCGCGCTCCTGGCAGTCGTCCTGGCCACCGTCAACCTGGTGGGCGGCTTTGTGGTCACAGACCGGATGCTGGAGATGTTCAGCGCCCACAAACGGACACGCATCCCCGCCCCAAGCGGCGCCGCCAAGGCTGGCGGAACCGCGGGCGAAGGACACCCCGGTGAGGGGAGCTCCGCCGACGCGGCGGGGGAGTCCAAATGAGCCTCCTGAGCCCCGAATGGACAGCCCTGCTCTACCTTGTGGCCGCCGTCTGCTTCATCCTGGCGCTCAAGGGCCTCAGCTCGCCACGAACTGCCCGCCGCGGCAACGCCATCGGCGCGGCCGGGGCGCTGCTCGCCGTCGTCACCGTCTTCCTCTCCGCGCGGCTGGAAAATGTTCCACTCATCCTCGCGGCCATCGCCGTGGGCTCCGCGATTGCCTTCCCCGTGGCGCGCCGGGTGCAGATGACCCAGATGCCCCAACTCGTGGCGCTCTTCAACGGCGTCGGAGGCGGGGCCGCGGCGCTCGTCGCCGTACTGGAACTTGGCCACCAGGAAGATCCCTGGGTCCGCCTGGCCGTCGTCTTCACCATGCTGGTTGGCGCGGTGTCCTTCGCCGGCTCCGCGGTGACCGTGGGCAAGCTGCAGGAGCTCATCAGCACCCGTCCGCTGCTGTTTCCCGGGATGCCCTGGGTGATGGGGGCCGTCCTGCTGGGGGCGGTCATCTCAGGAGCTCTGGTGGTCCTGACCGGATCGCTGGGCTGGTCGCTCGCATTGCTGGGCCTGGGCCTCGCCGCCGGGCTGCTCCTGGTGCTGCCCGTGGGCGGGGCGGACGTGCCGATCGTGATCTCCCTGCTCAATGCGTTCACGGGGCTGGCGGTGGCAGCGTCCGGCGTGGTCCTGGGCAATGTCCTGCTCCTGGTCGCCGGGACGCTCGTGGGCGCGAGCGGCACCATCCTGACCAAGGTCATGGCCTCGGCCATGGGGCGCGGAGTCGGCGGAATCATGTTCGGGGCGTTCAAGGGCGGCTCGACGGCGGGTTCCACAGCCCTGAGCGACCGGCCAGTGCGTTCCTCGTCCCCGGAGGACATTGCCGTCCAGCTCGGCTACGCCCAGCGGGTGGTGATCGTTCCCGGTTATGGGCTCGCCGTGGCCCAGGGCCAGCACACTGTGGCGGAGCTTGCCACGGCCCTGGTCGCCCGCGGCGTGGACGTCGTGTTCGCCATCCATCCCGTGGCGGGACGCATGCCGGGCCACATGAACGTGCTGCTGGCCGAGGCCAACGTGCCGTACGAGTCACTGCGGGAGCTCGCGGAAGTCAATCCCGAATTCGCGACCACGGATATCGTTCTGGTAGTCGGGGCCAATGACGTCGTCAACCCGGCGGCCAAGTCCTCGCCGGGTTCGCCGATTTACGGGATGCCGATCCTGGAAGTGGTGCAGGCCCAGCAGGTCGTGTTCCTGAAGCGGTCTATGCGCCCGGGGTTTGCCGGCATCGAGAATGAGCTCCTGCACGATCCCAAGACGACGCTCCTGTTCGGGGACGCCAAGGATTCGCTGGCCAGGGTGCTCGGCGCAGTCAAGGCGCTCTAGGCATCCTGCGCCCGGCGGCTCAGGGCATTTTCCGCTCCGGCTGACTGCGCAGGGGAGCACATGGCTCTGTGTGCTTGAGGTGGAGCTGGCTTCAAAACAGTGTGGGCTGGGCCGCGTCGGAACGGATGGCGCCGGAACGGATGGCGCCGGAGTGGCGTGGGCTTGCGTGCCCCGCGGTGTCCGGGATGCTCCCGGCCGGGTACTGGGCTTCTTCCTCCCGGGCGTTGTCATGGTCGCTGCCCCCGTCGAGGTCCCGGTGGCTGAAGCCCTGCGAATCGGAGAAGCCGTGCAGGTCCTTGAAATACCGGACCCGCCCTGCCAGCCAGGCGCGGTATTCCTTGGATGCGTACGACCCGCTGCCGTACAGCCGGCGGTACTTTCCCGCCAGGTGCGGATGTTCGCGGGCGATCCACTGCATGAACCATTCACGGGTGCCCGGCTTCAGGTACAGCGCACCGGCCGTGACGCCTGTGGCGCCGGCCGCCGCGAGGGCCCCGAAGAGGGAGTCGAGGGCGTCGTCGCTGTCGGAGAGCCACGGCAGGATGGGCATGGCCATGACGCCGCAGGGCAGGCCCGCTTCCCGCAGACGGGAGATGAGCTTCAGCCGGGCACGTGGCCCAGGCGTGCCCGGTTCCACGGCTTCGGACAGCTGCTCGTTGGTCATGGCCAGCGAGATGCCCACGCCCACCGGCACCTGGGCCGCGGCATGCTTCAGCAGCGGGATGTCCCGGGCAAGGAGCGTGCCCTTGGTGAGGATTGACAGGGGAGTGCCGGAATCGGCGAGGGCACCGATGATGCCGGGCATGAGCTGGTAGCGGCCCTCGGCGCGCTGGTACGGGTCCGTGTTGGTGCCGAGGGCCACGTGCTCGTGCTGCCAGGAGGGCTTGGCCAGCTCCTTGCGCAGTATCTCGGCGGCGTTGATCTTGACCACCACCTGGCTGTCGAAGTCCAGTCCGGCGTCGAAGTCCAGATAGGTGTGGCTCTTGCGCGCGAAGCAGTAGACGCAGGCGTGGCTGCAGCCGCGGTAGGGGTTGACGGTCCAGTCGAACGGCATCCGCGAACCGGCGACCACCTTGTTGAGCACCGATTTGGCGGTGACCTCATGGAAGGTGATCCCGGCAAACTCCGGGGTGGAAACCGTCCGCACGAGTCCGGCCAGGGGCAGCAGGGCAGCCGTGGGCGAAGCGGCGGCCGGGGAATCGCCGCGCTCAAGTGCTTGTGCGTCCCATCTCATGCCTACATTCGAATATATGTTCGACTGAATGTCAAAGATGCTGACGGGCGAGGCGGCGGCCGGTTGCAGCATGGGGCGGCCTGCGCAGCTGCGGGATCGAGGCTTACGAAGCCAGCCGCTCACGGGCGTTGTGATCAGGGCCGGTTGGTTCAGTGGCGCGTTTGGTCTGGTTGACCTCGGCCCACACCGCATCGAGGGAGAGTCCGAGGGCGCCGGCGATAGCGGCGATGGTCGGGAAGGCGGGGGTCGCTACGCGGCCCGTCTCGATCTTCCGGAGGGTTTCCGGTGAGACGCGTGCATCGAGCGCGATGTCGAGCATCGAGCGTTCCCCCCTGGCGCGGCGCAACAGGGCGCCGAGGCGCTGTCCGCGCTCGATCTCTGCGAATGTGAGGGGCAACCTGACCATGGCTTCGATTATACCGGGATAATATGACCGGTATAGTTATTGGACGCGTGAGAAAGGCGCCGCATGATCGAGATCCTGAATCCCACCGAACTTGCCCGGGCCAAAGAAGCAGGCGCCCTTGTCGCTGACATCCTGCAGACGCTGAAGTACCGCAGCACGGTCGGCGCGAACCTCCTGGACCTCGACCGATGGGCGCAGGCCATGATCGCCGAGGCTGGTGCGCAGTCCTGTTACGTCGACTACGAGCCGTCCTTCGGCCGCGGGCCGTTCGGACACTACATCTGCACGGCCGTCAACGACGCCGTGCTCCACGGACTCCCACGCGACTACACGCTGGCCGATGGCGACCTGCTGACACTCGACCTCGCCGTCTCCAAGCGGGGAGTCGCAGCAGACTCCGCCATCAGCTTCATCGTGGGCGGCTCAAAGCCCCCGGAAGGCGTCGCGATGATCAGCGCGACCGAGCGCGCGTTGAGCGCAGGGATAGCCGCTGCCCGGCCCGGAGCCAGGATCGGCGACATCTCCCATGCCATCGGCTCAGTCCTTGGCGAGGCGGGGTACCCGATCAACACCGAGTTCGGGGGCCATGGCATCGGATCGACCATGCACCAGGACCCGCACATTCCCAACACCGGACGGCCAGGCCGTGGCTACAAGCTGCGCCCCGGGCTGCTGCTCGCCTTGGAGCCATGGGTCATGGCCGACACCGCTGAACTCATCACCGACGCCGACGGGTGGACGCTCCGAAGTGCGACCGGCTGCCGGACTGCACACAGTGAGCACACGATCGCCATCACCAACGACGGGGCCGAAATCCTCACCCTGCCGACGCGGACAGACGCGTGAGGCCGGAGCGACACCTGCCCTGGCGGCCAAGTGTGGACGGGGCCGGGTTAAGGGTGCCGCGGGGGTGGCGCCTTGCCGGGCAGTGGGGCGGCGGATTGTTAGGCTGGGGCGATGATTCTCCTGACCGGGTTCGAGCCATTTGGCGGCAATACGGCCAATCCGTCGTGGGCAGCGGCCCGTTCGGCGGCACGGCTGCTCCAATCCGAAGGGCTGGATGTCCAGGCGGTGGAATTGCCATGCGTCTTCGGCGAGTCGGCCAAGGTGCTGGCGGAGGCCCTCGAGCGTTTCACGCCGGAGCTTGTGCTGTGC
>NZ_CAKKMM010000294.1:0-5093 GCF_918698205.1 Microbacterium sp. Bi128
GCCCCAAAGCGCGGGATGCGCCCCAAACCCCGGCGCTCGCCGCGCCCCGTCGCTGTCCACAGGCCACCGGGGGCCGTGCGCGCCATTGGTTAGCCTGGGTCGACGACCGACGGCGAGGGGGCGCGATGACGGGAGTCGATGATCCGCGAGGTTTCACCCGACGAAGAGTGTGGCCGCCGTCGCGCGAGGCGCTGATCGACAGCACGCGGTGTCCGTCGTGCTTCACCGAGATCGCGGCATCCACGTGTGCCTCGTGCGGGCTCGACCTCAGCGACCAGCGCGCGTACCGCGTTCTCGATCTGTCGCAGCGCGTCGCCCGGCTGCTCGGCGACCGCGACGAGGTGCTCGCGCAGATGCACGCCGACGCGGATCGCGCGTTCGCTGCCGCGGCGAAAACGGCGGCCGCGGCGGCTGCGGCCGAACGAGCTGCGGCCGAACGAGCTGCGGCCGAGCAAGCTGCGGCGACGCGACCCGCGGCGGCTGCGGCCGAACGAGCTGCGGCCGAGCAAGCTGCGGCGACGCGACCCGCGGCGGTTGCACTGCCCTCCCCGACGCCGGTCCACGCGCCGCCGGTCGATGCGATGCCGGCGCAGGTCCACGCGCCGGTCGATGCGATGCCAGAGCCTCCGCGCGACGTCGATCCGCCGACGCACCCGCCTGCTCCGACTCCGGCCGCGCCCGCGGGTGCGCCGAAGAAGCTGCCGACCGGACCGACCGCGCCGCGCCGCTCGGGCGTGCAGGTGTTCCTGCTGTCGATCGGTGTCGTGCTGCTCGCCGTCGCGGCGGCGTTCTTCCTGACGGTGGCGTGGGTCAGCGGCGGTCTGGTGCTGCGCTCGATCATTGTCGCTCTCGCCACAGTGGGTGTCATCGTGACGGCCTCGGTGCTCCGGCGTCGGCGTTTGACCGCCACGGCCGAGGGCATCGCGCTGTTGGGCATCGCCCTGGTCGCTCTCGACGTGTGGGCGGTGCGGGCGAACGACGTCGCCGGGGCCGCGGGCACCGACGCGCTCCTCTACTGGGGAAGCGCCGCCCTGGCCGCCGGCGTCGGGTTCGCGGCGTGGGCGCGGGTGTCCCGCCTTCGGGTGCCGCTGACGACCGGGGTGGTCGCGCTGGCGGGTGGTCCGGCGCTGATCGCGGCGGGCGCTGTCGGCGGCGATCCGTTGCGCGCCTGGTACGCCGCGGGACTCACGCTGCTCCTCGTGACACTCGCCGCACCGCTGGCTCCCCGCCTCTCGCGCGGTGAGCATGGGAGCCTCGTGCTCGAGGTCGCGGTGCTCCGCGGGGTGGCAGCGCTCGGTGCGGTCGTGGGGCTCTCGGCACTGCTGGGACTCGAAACCGGTGCCACTTGGGCCCCCGTCGTGGCGGCACTTTCGCTCGCCGCCGTGATCGCGGCGCACGCGATCATCGCGACGCGCCGGGGCGAGCAGCTCATCGCGTCCGTCGCCGCGCCGGCCGCCGTCCTCGTTTTCGGCGCCGGCGCCACGATGACCGTGGTGCGGGTCGCCGATCCCACCTTCACCGCTACGGCTCCACTGCTCGTGGCCACCGTGCTCTTCCTCGCGCTCGAGCGGGCCGCGACTCGCGCGGGAGGGGCGACCGCTGGCGTCGCCCTGCGCGTGGCGTCTCTCACCGCCGCTGCGGGTGGCGCGATCGCGGCGCTCATCCCGTTCGCGCTCGTGGTGGCCGCGGTGGCCGGACCCCTCCGAGGCCTCGGTCGCGGTTTCGGTCGTTCGGCCTTCGCGGTCGACGTGCCGGATGCCGAGAGCACGGCGTCGGCGCTCACCCTCATCGCCGTCGTGGCTCTGGTGGCCGTCGCCTGGCGCCTCGGCGGACTGTGGGCCGCGCGGAATCCCGTGATCGTGTGGTCGACGGCGGTCCTGGCACTGCTCGTGGGTCCGCAACTGCGCGTGATCGGCCTCGTCGTGCTCTGGTACCTGGCGATCGCCATCGCGGCGGTGTTGCTCCTTCGCGCCCGTCGCGGACGGCCCGAGGTATGGGTCTCCGTCGGTATTAGCGCGCTACTCGCCGGCTGGATTCTGTCGTTCTCGGCGCCGCTGACGTGGGCGATCGCGACGGTGACGGTTGCCGGGGTGCTGTGGGTGGTGGCATCCCTTCATCGCCTGGTGAGGGTCGTCGCGATCGTCGCGCTGGTGGTCTTCGTATCGGGCAGCGCGTTCCTCGTGCCGGTGGTGATCGGGATCGCGTTCGGTGTCTTCGTGCTCGTGCCGGGGCCGCTCGTTGTCGCTGCCGGGGTGGCCTCTCTGTGCCTGGTGGCGGCCACGATTCCGTTCCGCTCTCTCGACATCGCCAACGGGATGCCGCGGCCCTGACCGGGTTGATTCTGACGGTGGGGTGGGGGCTGCCGGAGATTCTGCTCGGCGCGGTGACGCCCGCGGGAACCGCCTGGTTGGTGGGCGTCGGCGTCGCCGCGACCGCCGCTTCGGTCGTTGCGATGTTCAGTGCCGCGCTCGCGGGCGGGCGCGTGGCGCGGCCGGCCGCCGCCGTGCTGATGCCCCTCATCGCAGCGGCGACCGTTCTGGTCGCGACGCGGTGGGGCGATGTGTCCGACCTCGGTGGGAGCGTGCTGCTCGCCGGAGTGGCCCTTGTCGCCGCTGCCCTCTCGCTCTGGAGGTTGCGCGCGCAGACCGTGACCCGTGCGCTGTTCGACGGAGGGACCGCGGTCGTCGCCGTGCTGGCCGTCACCGTCTTCGCTCCCACCGTCGGTGCGGCGATGCCGTGGCTGATCGTCGCCGCCGCGGTGCTGCTCTGCGCGGTGGATGCCGGCGGCCTCTTCGTCTCGCAGGGCCAAAGGCGCCATCTCGTGTGGCTGGCGCTCGCGGCCGCGGTCGTGGCGCTGTGGCTCGGGCTGGACGACGCCGGTGTCGCGACTGTCGAGGCGTTCACCCTGCCGGTCGCGGCCGCGTTGCTCGCGATGGCGGCCGCGGAGGAACGCGCGCGCCGTCGGGTTTCGGGGCGCAGTGTATCCGTGCCGGCCCTCATCTCCTTCACGGGCACGCTCGTGGCACTGCTCCCCACGGCCTTGGCGGGAGCCGACGACACCGCCCGCTTCGCGTCGGTCGGCGTCGCGTCGATTGTTCTGCTCGTCGCCGGCTCGTGGGTGCGGCCTGCGCGGACGCCCGACGTTCTCCCGGTCGTGGTCGCCACCGCCGGCGGAGTCGGCGTGCTCACCGCGCTGCTGGTCCGGCTCGCACGGATCATCGAGGTCGGGCAGTCCGGCGGGGCGTTGACCGATCTCGCCGTGCTGGTCGTGTCGGCGGGGATCGCGCTGGCGGCCGGCGGCATCGCCCGTCGCCCGGTGGCCTGGTCCGACACCGCGGCGCACGCGGCGGCTGTCGTCGCGGTCGTGACGTTCGTCGCGGGCGAGGCGGTGGTGATCGCGGCCGATGGTGGCCCGGTGTGGCGTGCGGTCGTGGCGATCCTCGTGCTGGGAGCCTTCGGTGCCCTGGTCGCGTGGCGCCAGTTCAGCGGCGATGTCGTCGCCGAAACGGCCGTCGGCGGTGCCGCGGTACTCGGGCTGATCGGTGTGGCGATCGGCATCCGTCCCGTCGAGTGGATGTCTCTCGCGGTTGCGGCCGCGGTGCTGGCTCTGGCCGCGGCGTGGCGGACTCGGATGCCGATCGCACCCGTTCTGGTCGGCGTCGGTGCGGCCGTCGCGCTGGTGCCCTCGGCGATGCTGGTGACCGACGCTCCGACGCGCGCCGGCGTCGTGATGGCGGTGGCCGCACTGGCGATGATCGTCGTCCTGTGGACGCGCTCGTCACCATTCGTCCTGCCCGTCGTGGGCGTCGCCTCGCTCGCCGTGCTCATCGCGGGCGGGATCCGGATCACCGTCGACCTGCATCGCCCCGTCTTCGACGTGTGGCTTCTCGCCGTCACCGTGCCGTTCGCGATCGCGGCCGTCCTCTCGGCTCGGCGTTCGCCGCACAACGGAGGGTGGATGCCACCCGCCGCCGCCGTCGTGACCCTCGCGGTGGTGTCGATCGGGACCGCCGTGCGTCTGCCGGTGACCGGCGGTGAGACTCTTCGCGCCGCGGCGACGATCGTCATGGTGCTCGCCATCGGCGTGCTGTGGCGGTGGGCGGGCGCGACGACCGTGGTGTGGTCGAGCGTCGGCGGGGCAGCACTCGTCGGGGTATCCGCGCTACTGCTTGGCGGGGTGGAGCCGGTGGAGGTGGCGACCGTGCCGCTGGGCGCCGCGCTGGTGGCGCACGGCGTCCGGGCGCTCCGCCGTCACGCTGACCTCGGGAGCTGGCCGGCGCTCGGTATCGGTCTCGGGCTGCTGCTCGTGCCGTCGCTCATGTTCGACTTCGTGGCCGACAACGTCCTGTGGCGGATCATCGCGCTCGGCGTCGTCGCGTTGGGAGTGTTGCTGGCCGGGGTGTGGTTCCGTCTGCAGGCCCCGGTGCTGATCGGCGGGGTCGTGCTGATCGTGCACGCGGTGGCTCAGCTGTGGCCGTGGATCGCGGCGCTGTACGAGAGCGTGTCGGGGCTGTGGTGGCTGTGGCTCGGGATCGCGGGCGTGCTGCTCATCGTCGTCGCGGCGACCTACGAGCGGCGCATCCGTGAGGTCAAGGCCGTCGCCCTGGCCATTCGCGGACTGAGGTGAGACGGCACCCGGCGCGGCGTGCGGACGGTCAGCCCTCGTAGCTCATGGGCATGTCGATGACCTCGAAGATCGCGGGCGCGTACCAGCGTTCGCGTCCGCCCCTGCCGTGTGTTCCCAGGGAGCGGAGCCAGCCACGCTTCTCGGCGTTCTTGATGAGCAGGCGGGTTCCTTGGTTGGTCATCTCCAACTCGTCTTCGACGGACTTGACCGTCACGAACGGGTTTCGAACGATGATGTCCACGAGCCTTGGGAGGTTCGATCGCTCTTTGATCGCCTCGGAGTGGTAGAGCTCGCGAATGGAGATCAGGCGACGAGAGCGATCGACGGCGTCGTCGGCTTGTGCGCGAACGGCTTCGAGGAAGAAGGTGAGCCACCCCTCGATGTCAGCCTTTTCGCGCACGGCCTGGAGTCGCTCGTAGTACTCCTCTCGGTGGGTTTCGAAGTAGTTCGAGAGGTAGAGCAGCGG
>NZ_CAKKMM010000295.1:0-5062 GCF_918698205.1 Microbacterium sp. Bi128
AAGCGTTCGTAGTTGTAGATGAACACACACGCCTCGGCGATCCAGGGGGTGAACACATTGGACCAGGCGTGCTTGGCCCAGCCCGGAGAAGCCACGTTGAGGTGCACGTCGCCCGGTTCCATGCCGATCCAGAACATCGTGGACAGGTGTCCCACCGGGTAGGAGGTGTGCGTGTGTTCGACGAGTTTGGCCTTGGACGTGGTGCCCGAGGTGAAGTACAGCAGGAGCGTCTCGTCGGCCAGGGTGGGGGCGTCGGGGGTGAAATCCGTACCGGCCGCGGCAGCATCCGCGCCGTAGTACTGCAGGGCATTGGCCTGGGCAGCGGCGGGGTCCCCGGCGCTGGCGCCGACCTCAATCAGCGTGTACTGGCCGGCGACGTCGGCGAACTTCGCGATGTTGGCACTGCCGACGGCGGCCCAGGCCGCACCGCCGCGCTCCACCCGGTCCTGGAGGTCGGCCGGTCCCATCAGCGTGGTGGTGGGAATCATGACGATCCCCAGCTTGATGCCGGCCAGCATCAGTTCCCAGAGCTCCACCTGGTTGCCGAGCATGATGATCATCCGGTCCCCGCGCCGCACACCTGCCCCGCGCAGCCAGTTGGCCACCTGGGACGAGCGCCGGGAGAGGTCAGCGAAGCTGCGCCGGGTCGCGGACCCGTCCTGTTCAACGATCACCAGCGCAGGCTTATCCGCCTTGGCCGGGTCCGCGGCGAGCTGGTCGAACCAGTCCAGGGCGAAGTTGAACTCCTCGAAGCGGGGCCACTGGAATTCGTTGCGGGCGCCGTCGTAGTCCCCGCGCAGGGCCAGCAGCCGGTCCCTTGCGGCCCGGAATTCCTCAGTCACGGTCATGGTGCACCTTTCGAAGTCCTCGGGCGCTGCCGTTCCGGGCGGGCGGTGGCACGGCGCCGTTGCCTGGGATCCACCGGCCCGGCACGGTGCCTGCCTAGTGATCCCCGTCACTGTGCAATATACTAGGACATCCAAGGGTTTGGAAGGGCGGCGCTGCTCTGCAGGCGTTGCATGACGAAGGGATACGTGCCCGTGCAGCCACAAGGACGTGCCAGCGGACCGGCCGCGAGAGCGGAATCAAATACAGCCGAATCAAATACAGCGGAAAACACAGCGGGATCAGACACGGCGGAATCCGCTACCGCGGGCGCCGCATCCGAAGCCGCGGCGGAGCCGCCGTTTCCCGACGCCGACCTCATGTACATCGTGGACCTGCTGCCGCCGGACGAACAGCTCCGCTACCAGGAGGTCCGGGAATTCCTGCAGTCCCGGATCCGGGCCGCATCAATCGATTACTGGAACCGCGAGGAGTTTCCCTTCGGGCTGCTCGCCGAACTCGGCAAATACGGTTTGGGCGGGCTGCAGACGGACGGCACGTCCAAGCTCTTCAAGGGGCTCATGTATGTCGAGGTGGCGCGCGCCGACGTGTCCCTCTCGGCGCTCGTCGGGATCCACAACGAGCTGATCGTCGGCATGATCGACGAGCTCGGCTCGGAGGAACAGAAGGCGCGCTGGCTCCCTGGCCTCACCGCGTTCACCCAGCTCGGGGCGTTCGCCCTGACGGAGCCGGACCACGGCTCGGACATCGCCGGCGGCCTGGAAACGACTGCGCGGCTGGACGGCGACGAGTGGGTCCTCAACGGCGCCAAGCGTTGGATCGGCGCGGGCACCATCGCGGACTTCGCCCTCGTGTGGGCCCGGGACGTCGCTGACCAGCACATCAAGGGCTTCATCGTGGAGACGGACCGTCCGGGCTACACCGCAACCAAGATCGCCAACAAGATCGGCCTGCGCATCATGCAGAACGCGGACATCGTCCTCGACGAGGTCCGGATCCCGGCGGCCAACCTGCTGCCCGGCGCCACCAGCTTCTCCAAGGCCAACGAGCTCCTGCGCGATTCGCGGGCCTGGGTGGGCTGGCAGGGTGCCGGCATCCAGCTGGCCGCGTTCGACGTCGCGCGCGCCTATTCGCTGAAGCGCCGCCAGTTCGGCAAGGAACTGGCCCGCTTTCAGCTCATCCAGCAACAGCTCGCCGAGATCCTGGGCAACGCGACCGCCTCCCTGGCCCTGATGGCCCAGCTGGCGCGCATCCAGGAAGAGGGCAAGCTCGAGATGGTCCAGGCCGCCATGGCCAAAGCGACCACCACGCGGCTGGCGCGTGCCTCGGTGGCGATGGGGCGGTCCCTCATGGGCGTCAACGGCATCAGCAGCGACTATGAGATGGGCAAGCTCTTCGGCGACGCCGAGATTCTCTAAACCTATGAGGGCAGCTACGAAATCAATTCACTGATCGTGGCGCGGGCCGTGACGGGAAAGTCCGCTTTCGTCTAGGCTCCCCGCGGGATCTAGGCTCCGAGTGTGTCAGCGCCGTCCCGCGCCTGGCCGTTCTGTGCCGGCCCGTTCTGTGCCGGGCTGCTCCGTGCCGGCCCGGCCGGGGCAGGCTGAACCGCCGGGCTGGCGTGGCCGTAGCGGGACGTGCGGTTGCGGCCGCCGTTCTTGGCCTCGTACAGGGCCCGGTCCGCGCAGTCCAGGAGCGAGCCGGCCGCGGCGTCGCTTTGCTCGCAGACTCCGGCGGAGATCGTCAGGAAACCAACCTCCCCGAACGGTTCGGACGCGATGGCCTTGCGGGCGCGTTCGGCGGCGCGCAGGGCCTCGGCACCGTCCGTCTCCGGGAGCAGCCACACGAACTCCTCGCCGCCGAATCGGGCCACGATCTCCTCGGCGCGGGCGACCGCCCGGAGCCTGGCCGCGACCTCCGCCAGGACCACGTCGCCCGTCAGGTGGCCGTGAGTGTCGTTGACCCTCTTGAAGTGGTCGATATCCAGGACGACGGCACTCAGGCTTGTCCCGCGGGTCCGGGACTGCGCAACATGCTCGGCGAGGTGCCGTTCCAAGGCCCGCCGGTTGGGCAAGCCACTGAGGGCATCGGTAGTGGCCTGCTGTTCGAGGTCGGTCCGGGCCTCCGTGTTGCCGATGGCGATCTCGACGAGCTCCGCGAACTGGGCCAGCCGCTCCATCATCGCCTCCGTGACCCCGGTGCGCGACTTCGACGTCAGGCTCACGGCGCCCCACAGGCTGCCGCGGACCCGGATCGGCGCCGCCGCCGCAGACTGGAAGCCGCCTGCGCGCATCTGCTCCGCTGCCTGTCCACCTTCCGCCCGGTAGCGAACCAGGGCCGGCTCGTCCGACGGGGAGAAGATCTGCCGCCGGCTCAGCGTCGGCGGCAGCGTCGGCGCCATGGCGACGATTTCCGCCGAGGATGCGCCCGTGAAACGGACGACGGCGGCGGAATCGACGTTGAACAGGTCGCGGACAATCGCGGCGACCCGCTCAGAGATGGCTGCGGGGGCCGCGTTGCGGGCAACTTCGGTGGCTATCTCGTGCAAAGCCTCCCAAATTTTTTGTTGCTGCAGGCGCTCGGTTATATCAACCGCCACCACCATGCCGGCCGCGGCCTCGTCGTCGGAGTAGACCGGCCCGGCGTTCAGCCGGTAGGTGCGGTGGCCGATCTGCCGGCTCCAGGACACCTCGCGGCCGGCGAGGGCAGCGAGGTAGCGCGGCTCGAGCTCGCTGGCGAGATTGCCCTTGAGCACGTCCTGGATGCGCTGGCCTTCGAGCTCTTCCTTGCGGTAGCCGAAGGTCTCCAGCTCCTGGCCTTCGGCGATCAGGTAGCGCAGCTCGGCGTCGAAGAGGAGGACAAAGACGCCGGGGACGCTCCGCGCCAGGGCGCGGTACCGGTCCATGTCCCGTTGCCGGCGCCGGTCGGCCAGGACACGCTCGGTGATGTCCGTGACCAGGACGAAGAAGCCCTGCACCGCGCCGTCCTGGGTATCGGGGGTGTAGGTCACCTCGGTGAAGCGGGACTGGCCCGCGGCATCCACCAGGGTCCGGTCGAACTGCTGCCGCTTCCCGGCGAGCGCTCCCTCGATGTGCGGCAGGTTGGCCTCCAGGACGGTCTCGCCGAGCACGTCCCGGACATGCATGCCGTGAAGCTGCTGGGGTGCGAAACCAAACCACTCGCAGTAGGCGTCGTTGGCCAGGCGGTTGCGGAGTCCCGTGTCCCAATAGCCCACGAGTGCCGGGATTCCGTTCAGGACGGCCCGCAGCTGCGCCGGGATCTCAGGCAGTGGCGACGGACCGGCATCGTCCCTGTTGAGCGGGCTGCGATTAGTCATTGCCCCAGTATCCATTGCCGGGTTGCCTGGAGGGAAACGTCAGTGTCATCGACCGCCAGCGTGTCAGCGGGACTCAGGGCATGAACCTGTAGCCGATGCCGGCCTCGGTGAGCAGGTGGCGCGGGCTGGCGGTATCCGGCTCCAGCTTGCGCCGCAGCTGCGCCATGTAAACCCGGAGGTAGTTGGTCTCCTTGGCGTAGGCCGGACCCCAGACCCTGGAGAGCAGCTGCTGCTGGGTGATGAGCTTTTCCGGATTGCGGACCAGAACCTCCAGAATCTTCCATTCCGTGGGGGTCAGCCGGACGTCCTCGTGGTCCCTGGTCACCCGGTGCTTGGCAAGGTCCACGGTGAAGGCATCGGTCCTGACCACTGATTCGTGTTCCGGTTCGACGCTGCGGCGCAGCAGGGCCCGCAGCCGGGCCAGGAGCTCGTCCAGGCCGAACGGTTTGGTGATGTAGTCATCCGCGCCGGCGTCGAGCGCCTCAACTTTGTCCTCGGAGCCGTGCCGGGCGGACAGCACCAGAACCGGCACGCTGCTGAAGCCGCGCAGCTCCTTGAGGACGCTGGTCCCGTCAATGTCAGGCAGGCCGAGGTCCAGAATGATGAGTGAGAGCGGGTTCTGAGTGGCCGCCAGCAGTGCTGAGGTCCCGTCGACGGCGGTGGTGACGGCGTAGCCGTTGGCCTGGAGCGTGATCCGGAGGGCCCTGAGCAGATGCGGGTCGTCGTCGACGACGAGGACCGCCGTCATGCTGCGTCCGGTCCGGACGTGACGGGCAGCGCATGACCACGGCGCGCCACCAGCGAGCGGGGCTCGAACGGGGCCTGGGCCCGGTGCCCGTCATACGGGGTCCCCGTCGACAACGGCAGCCGGATAATCAT
>NZ_CAKKMM010000296.1:0-5061 GCF_918698205.1 Microbacterium sp. Bi128
CGCCGACCTCAACGACGAGTGCCAGCCCGGTTCCGTCCGCCTCGGCATCCCCGGCCGCGGCAGGCCTCGCCTCGACGGGAACGCCGTCGGTCGCCGGCGCGATCGGCATCGCCACGGTGATGCTCGTCGTGGGTGTCGTCGTCACGGTCGTCCTGCGGCGTCGGGCCATACGCGACTGACCCCCGGCGCACGAACGCGCCCGGCCGTCGACGAAGGAGTCGACGACCGGGCGCGTTGTGGTTCCCGGGGTCCTACGCCGCGTCTCCCACCAGAACCGCCGCTCCCTCATCCGCCGCGGTCGGGTGCGCCCCGTCGATGTGCGCGAGCGTCCTGCGGCCGAACAGGATGCACGCGGCCGCGATCACGACGGACACCGTGGCCATGACGTACGGCACCCCGGCGCCGGCCGCGTGCCACAGGAAGGCCGCGAGCGGCGGAGCCATCGCGCCGCCGAGGAAGCGGACGGCCGAGTACGCCGACGACGCGACGGAGCGCGGCAGATCGGTGGCTTCCATGACCGCCTCGGTGAGCGCCGTGTTGATCACACCGAGCATGAGACCGCCGACCACGATGCAGGCGACCAGCGCCGCGGGCGAGCCCACCACGAACGCGGCCACGAGGAGGTCCGCCGCCAACAGCGGCAGTGCGACGAGCAGGACGGTGGTCAGTCGCATCCGGCGCAGCAGCAGGGGAGCCACCCACACACTGGTGACAGCGAGGCCGAGACCCCAGCCGAAGAACGTCAGACCGATGCCCATGGCGCCGAAACCGAGCGGGAACGGCGAGAACGCCAGCAGTGTGAAGAAGCCGATGTTGTAGAACAGTGCGGTCGCAGCCAGAATCGCCAGCGCGGGGCGACCGAGCGCCCGGAAGGGCGCGCTGAACGGGATCGGGGTGCGCGCCGGGGCCGGTCCGCGCAGGAGCACCGCGACAGCGACGAACGCGATCGCCATGAGCACCACCACGCCGAAGAACGGTCCGCGCCAGCTCGCCTCGCCGAGGATGCCGCCGAGCAGCGGTCCCACGGCGATGCCGAGGCCGAGCGCGGCTTCGTACAGGATGATCGCCGCCGAGCTACCGCCGGAGGCGGCGCCGACGATCGTCGCGAGCGCGGTCGAGATGAACAGGGCGTTGCCCAGACCCCAGCCGGCGCGGAAACCGATGACGGCGTCGACGCTCCCGCTGACCGCGCACAGCAGCGCGAACACGACGATGAGGCCGAGACCGACCAGGAGGGTGGCCTTGGCGCCGATGCGGCTCGAGATCCAGCTCGTCACGAGCATCGCGAGGCCGGTGACCACGAGGTAGCTCGTGAAGAGCAGCTCGGTCTCGACGGGGCTCGCCTGCAACGACTCGGCGATCGCCGGGAGGATCGGATCGACGAGGCCGATCCCCATGAACGCCACGACGCACGCGAACGCGACGGCCCACACCTGGGCGGGCTGCTTCCACACGCTGGGAGCCGCGCTCATCGTGCGACCTCCGGCCGCAGGCCGACGCGGGCGGCGAGGGCGTCGGCGCTCGTGCGGACCGCCTCCCACTCGGCATCCGTCAGGTCGGCGACGTGCGGGGTGAGAGCGGCGGCGAGGGTCTCGAGCCACCGGTCGAGTTCCACGAGACCGTCGTCGGTGGCCGAGACGACACTCACGCGCGAGTCGTCCGGGTGGATGCCGCGAGCCACGAGGCCGGCGCTCTCCATCTGGTGCACGAGCCTCGTCATCCCGGGCTGCGAGACGCGGCTGAGAGTGGCGAGGTCGCCCAGGCGCTGCGGGCCGTGGTCGCGGAGGAGTGTCAGGGTGCGCCACTGCGCAGCGGGGGCGTCGTTCTTGGTGTCGATGGCCGCGATGCGCGTCAAGGCGTGCACCGCGAGGATCAGTCTCTGGAGATCATCGTCGCGGGTCATTCCCCAGAGCATACCCCTGTTATATAACTTTGGTATCTATTATCGTCCGGCGATGCGCGTCGACAGTTGGTGCGCGTGCGCGAGCAGGATCCGTCCGAGCTCTGCCAGCCGGTCGCCACCGAAGCGGAACTCCACCCCGGTGAGGCTGAGCGCCCACTGCGGTTCCCCGCTCCTCGTGAACACCGCGGCACCCAACCCCCAGCTGCCCTCGACGATGAGTCCGGGATTCACGGCATAGCCGCGGGCCTTCGTGTCGGCCACTCGCGTCCGCAGGCGGGCGGGGGAGTGCGCGACGCCCCAGTTCTCCGTCAGGTCGTCGTGACGCTCGAGGTAGGCGGCGACCTCTTCCGGGGGCAGGAAGGCGAGGATCGCCAGTCCCGCGGAGGCCACCCCGAGGGGAAAGCGCACCCCCTCCGACAGGACGTGGGAACGGATGGGGAAGCTCCCGTCCTCGCGCACGAGGCACACCGTCTCGTCGCCGCGACGCACCGAGAGGAACGCGCTCTCCTCGGTCCGTACGGCGAGCGAGCGGACGATGTCGCGCGCGATCGCGGTCACGTCGAACCGGGATGCCGCGACGGTCCCCATCAGATAGAGCTCGGGGCCGGGCAGCCACCGCCCCGTGGCGTCGTCCCGGTCGACGAGGCCCTCCTGCCGCAGGGCGGACAGGAGCCGGTGCGCGGTGGGGCGAGTCAGGTCGGCCTGGCGCGCGAGATCGCCCGCCGCGGCGCCCTCGGCGCCGGCCGCCGTCACCAAGCGCAGCAGGTGTGCGGCGCGGGCGATCGCCTGCGTCCCCGGGACGCTCGTCCGCGCGGGGGGAGTCGGGGGAGTGTCCACGATGTGGACGCTACGCGGGCTGGCATCCACATCGCAAGAAGTGAGGCGACGCGTCGCGCGGTCCGGGCACAGGATGAGACCACCGATCCCTGCACGAAGGAGTCCGCGTGATCGACAAGACCTGGCCGTCGTCAGCCGACGCCGTCGCCGACATCCCCGATGGGGCGTCGCTCGCCGTCGGCGGCTTCGGCCTCTCGGGAAATCCCATCGCTCTCATCGAGGCGCTGCTCGCGCAGGGGACGCGCGACCTGTCGGTCGTGTCGAACAACTGCGGGGTGGACGATTGGGGGCTCGGCATCCTGCTGGGAGCCGGACGCATCCGCAAGATGACGTCGTCGTACGTCGGCGAGAACAGGGAGTTCGAGCGGCAGTTCCTCTCCGGCGAGCTCGAGCTCGAGCTCACGCCGCAAGGCACGCTCGCCGAGAAGCTGCGCGCGGGCGGATCGGGGATCGCGGCGTTCTACACGCAGACCGGCGTCGGGACGCAAGTCGCCGAGGGAGGCCTGCCGCAGCGCTACGACGGGTCCGGCGGGGTCGCCGTGGCCTCTCCGGCGAAGGACACCCGGACGTTCGACGTCCACGGGGAGCCGCGCGAGTTCGTCCTCGAAGAGGCGATCACCACGGACTTCGCGCTCGTGCACGCCTGGAAGGGCGACCGCCACGGCAACCTCGTCTTCCGTAAGGCCGCGCGCAGCTTCAACCCCCTCGCGGCGATGGCCGGACGCGTCTGCGTCGCGCAGGTCGAGCACCTCGTGGAACCGGGCGAGATCGATCCGGACGACGTGCACCTCCCCGGCGTCTTCGTCCACCGCATCGTCGAGGTGGGACCCGACATCGAGAAGCGCATCGAGAAGCGCACCGTCACCGAAGGAGACCGCTGAGATGGCGCTCACCCGCATCGAGATGGCCGCGCGCGCGGCGCGCGAACTCACCGACGGCTCGTATGTGAACCTCGGCATCGGTTTGCCGACTCTCGTGCCCAATCACGTCCCCGACGGAGTGACGGTCGTGCTGCAGTCCGAGAACGGCATCCTGGGTGTCGGTCCGTACCCGACCGAGGATGCCGTCGACGCCGACCTCATCAACGCCGGCAAAGAGACCGTGACGACGCTGCCGGGGGCGGCGTTCTTCGACTCGGCGACGAGCTTCGGCATGATCCGCGGGGGGAAGATCGACGCGGCGATCCTCGGGGCCATGCAGGTGTCTGCCACGGGTGACCTGGCGAACTGGATGATCCCGGGCAAGATGGTCAAGGGCCCTGGCGGCGCCATGGACCTCGTCCACGGCGCCGAACGCGTCATCGTCCTCATGGAGCACGTCGCCCGCGACGGGTCGCCCAAGATCGTCGATGCCTGCTCGCTGCCGCTGACCGGCCGCGGCGTGGTCGACCGGATCATCACCGACCTCGCCGTCATCGACGTCACGCCCGAGGGGCTCGTCCTCGTCGAGGTCGCCCCGGGCGTCTCGGTCGACGACGTCGTCGCCGCCACCGAACCCCCGCTCACCGTTCGCATCCCCGAGGAGAAGATCGCATGACCTCCGACACCGACGTCGTCATCGTCGCCGCCGCCCGCACCCCGCAGGGTCGGCTCAAGGGGCAGCTCGCTCCGCTGGCCGCGGTGCAGCTCGGCGCGGCCGCCATCTCGGGCGCTCTCGAGCGCGGTGGCATCCCCGCCGATGCCATCGACGCGGTGCTCGTCGGCCAGGTGCTGCAGGCCGGCGCCGGCCAGAACGCCGCTCGACAGGCCGCGATCGCCGCGGGCATCGGGTGGGACGTCCACGCCGCCACCGTGAACAAGGTCTGCCTCTCGGGGCTCACGGCCGTCATCGACGCCGCACGCATGTTGCGACTCGGCGACGCGACGGTGGTCGTTGCGGCCGGCATGGAGTCGATGACCCGCGCACCGCACCTGCTGATGAACTCCCGCGAGGGGTACGCGTACGGCTCGATCGAGGTGCTCGACCACCTCGCGCACGACGGCCTCACCGACGCCTACGACCGCGAGAGCATGGGCGCCTCTACCGAACGCGCCAACGCCCGGTACGGGGTCACGCGCGAGGCCCAGGATGCCGTGGCCGCCCGGTCCCACCAGCGTGCGGCCGCAGCCCAGGCGGCGGGCGTCTTCGACGCCGAGATCGTCCCGGTGTCGATCCCGCAGCGCAAGGGCGACCCCGTAGTGGTCGCCGCCGACGAGGGCATCCGTCCCGACACGACGGTCGAGACGCTCGGAAAGCTGCGCCCCGCGTTCGCCGAGGGCGGGTCGATCACCGCGGGCAACGCCTCCCAGATCTCGGACGGGGCCTCGGCCGTCGTCGTGACC
>NZ_CAKKMM010000297.1:0-5059 GCF_918698205.1 Microbacterium sp. Bi128
GTCGCGTACCTGCGAGATGACGTGCAGGCGGAGCCACCGGGCGTGCCGGAACAGGCGCGCGTGGGCCAGCTCGCGAGTGGCGAGATACAGCGCCAGCTGGTCCTCGGGGATCTCGAGGTCGCGGCCGAAGTCGGCGAAGTTCTGCGGCAGGATCGCCGCGTCACCGTCGGGCATGACGGGGATGCCGACATCCCCGCCGCCGACGACCTCGGTGGAGAGGCGACCGACGACGTGGCCGAGCTGCGTGGCGAAGAGCGAGCCGCCGACCGTGCGCATCAGGCGTCCGGCGCCCGCGATCATCTCCTGCATGTCGTCCGGGGCCTGCTGACCGAGAGCGTCGGTGAGCGCGTCCGCGATGCTGGTGGCGACGGGTTCGGCCAGCTCCTGCCAGACCGGGAGCGTGGCGGTCACCCACGCGCCGCGCGTCACGACCTTGGGGGGATGGGGGAGGTCGGCGATCGTCGTCGCCTCGCCCAGCCACAGGGCGGAGAGCGAGAACGCCTGATCCAGGTCGGTGCGCTGACCCGCCGAGACGCCGAGGCCGTCCTGGTTGGCGATGTGGAGGGCCTGCCGCTCGGCGAGGCTCCAGTCGATGCCGTCCTGCGCCCCCGAGAAGGCGCCCTGCAGCTGATTCATGACCGCCTGCATCATCGCCGGGTCGATCTGCATCCCGGACAGGCGCGAGAGCTGTTCGGGATCCAAGCCCGAGGTGTCGCCGGACATCAGGCGCCGCATGAGCTCCTGGAACTCCTCCTCGGGGCTCCGGTCGTCGTCTGCCACTTCAGCCGCCTTTCAGCCGGGTCAGGGGGAACGCGATCTACGCTAGTCGCACGTTTCCTCGCTTCCCTCGGCTCGGCTCCACGCCGCTTACGCCGCGCGCGAACGACCCGGCAAAGGTAGGACCCGTGACCCTGTTCGACGAGAACGTCTCCGTCGTGCCCGCCCCGCGGCGGCGCCGGAGCCGATCGACGGTGTTCGGGCTGTGGTCCCTGGCCGTGGCCACCCTCATCCTGTTCGCGCTCACCTTCCTGCCGTCGCCGTACGTGATCCAGCAGCCGGGGCCCGTTCTGAACACCCTCGGCACCTCGCCCAACGCGGACGGCGAGGAGGTGCCCCTCATCACGGTCCCGAACGAAGAGGACACCCCCTCGGCGGGGCAGCTCGACCTGTTGACCGTCCAGGTGAACGGCAACCGCGAGCGCACCCCCAGCTGGCTCGAACTGGCACTGGCCTGGTTCGATCCGTCACGAGCGGTCGTGCCGGTGGACCGCATCTTCCCGTCGGGTCAATCCACGGAGCAGCGCAACACCGAGAACGCCGCGCTCATGAGCGACTCGCAACTCGAGGCATCCGCCGCCGCGCTGCGTGCGCTCGATTACGACGTGCCGCAGGACATCGTCGTCGGGACCGTCGACGACGCCGGCGCCGCGGCGGGCGTGCTCGAGCTCGGCGACGTCGTCACCTCTGTCGACGGGACGCCCGTGACCACCGTCGACGAGGTCCGGTCCGCCGTCCAGACGGGAGCCGGCGCGCCCGTCAGCCTCGCCATCGACCGCAACGGTGCCGAGAGCTCGGTGTCGGTCACCCCGCGGCTCAGCGACGTCAACGGCCAGCAGCAGTGGTTGCTCGGGGTCGGGCTGACACTCGGTTTCGACCTCCCCGTCGACGTCAAGATCCAGATCAACAACGTCGGCGGCCCGAGCGCCGGCATGATGTTCGCCCTCGGCATCATCGACAAGATGTCGCCTGGCGACCTCACCGGCGGGCAGCACATCGCCGGCACCGGCACGATCGACGCCGCCGGGAACGTCGGCGGCATCGGCGGCATCCGGCAGAAGCTCTACGGAGCCCGGGATGCCGGTGCGACCTGGTTCCTCGCCCCGCGGGCGAACTGCGGCGAGGTGGTCGGGCACGTGCCCGACGGCATCCGGGTCTTCTCGGTGTCGACCCTCCAGGATTCCCTGAAGGTCCTGGAGACCATCCGCGACGGGGGAGACCTCGATGCCCTGCCGACGTGCGACGCGACGAGTGTCGCGGGTTCGTAGCATCCACGGCTTTCCCCCAGAGGGCGACGCCTAGGATGGACGGGTGACCACGACCTCAGCGCCGAACCAGGCCACGCCCCCGAATCGTTCTCGACGAATCATCTCGATCTCGCTGGCGGTCATCGCCGTGCTGGTCGTGGCTTTCTTCGTCTTCGCGAACCTCTTCGCCGACTGGATGTGGTTCTCGCAACTGGGCTTCACCGAGGTGCTGACCACGCAGTGGATCGCACGCACGGTGATGTTCGCGGTGGGCTTCCTCGCGATGGCGATGCCGGTGTGGGGCGCGATCCAGCTCGCCTACCGCCTGCGTCCCGTGTACGCGCGATTGAGCTCGCAGCTCGACCGCTACCAAGAGGTCGTGGAGCCGCTGCGGCGCCTGGCGATGTGGGGCATCCCGGTGTTCTTCGGATTCTTCGCCGGTTTCGCGGCGTCCGCGCAGTGGGAGACGACCTGGCTGTGGTTCAACGGGGTCACCACGTCGACGACGGACCCGCAGTTCGGCATCGACACCGGCTTCTACCTCTTCGCGCTGCCGTTCTACACCACGGCTTTCGGCTTCGCCTCGGCTGTCGTCCTGGTCTGCCTGCTGCTGACGGCGGTCGTGTCGTACTTGTACGGCTCCGTGCGCGTCGGGCAGCGCGAGCTGCGCATCTCCAAGGCCGCACGCATCCAGCTCGCCGTGCTGGCGGGCCTCTACCTGCTGTTGCAGGGCGGGAGCCTGTGGCTCGACCGCTACACGACCCTGGTCAGCCAGGAGGACCGCATCACCGGTCCCGGGTACGTCGGGGTCAACGCCGTCATCCCCGGTCAGACGATCCTCGCCATCGCCGCCGTCATCGTGGCCGTCGCGTTCTTCGTCACCGCGATCATCGGCCGCTGGCGCTACCCCCTGATCGCCACCGCGCTGCTGGTGGTCTCGGCGATCGTCGTCGGCGCGGCCATCCCGTGGGCCGTCACGACCTTCCAGGTGCGACCCAACCAGCTCGCGCTCGAGAGCCAGTACTACCAGCGCAACATCGACAGCACGAAGGCCGCCTACGGCATCGACGGCGTCGAGAAAGAGAACTTCGAAGCGACGACGACGGCCCAGGCCGGCCAGTTGCGCAACGACGCCGCCTCGACCGCGCAGCTGCGCATCATGGACCCCGCCATCATCGGCCCCACGGTGCGTCAGCTCGAGCAGTACCGCGCGTACTACCAGTTCGCCAATCCGCTCGACGTCGACCGCTACCAGATCAAGGGTCAGACCCAGGATGCCGTCGTGGCCCTGCGCGAGCTGAACATCGGGCAGCTCGGCGATGCCGCGACGTGGCAGAACAGCACCCTGGTCTACACCCACGGCTACGGCATGGTGGCTGCGGCGGGCAACGAGCGCACCGACGACGGCGACCCCGTCTTCCTCGAGCAGGCCATCCCGGGCACCGGGTTCCTGACCGACCTCAACTACGAGCCCCGCGTCTACTTCGGCGAGCAGTCGCCGCCGTACTCGATCGTCGGCGGCCCCGAGGGCGGCGAGGACATCGAGCTGGACTACCCGATCGGCGCCGACGGCGGCACGGAGACGCGCACGACCTTCCGCGGCGACGGCGGGCCCAGCGTCGGCAACGTCTTCACGCGCCTCATCTACGCGCTGAAGTTCCAGTCCGAGCAGATCCTGTTCTCGGACTACGTGAACCAGGACTCGCAGATCCTCTACGACCGCAATCCCAAGGATCGCGTACAGAAGGTCGCGCCGTACCTGACGCTCGACAGCGACCCGTACCCGACGGTCGTGGACGGTCGCATCAAGTGGGTCATCGACGGGTACACGACGAGTGCGAACTACCCGTACTCCTCGAGCGTGTCGCTCTCGCGGGCGATCACCGACTCGAACACCCCCTCGCCGACGTACTCGCTCGACAACATCAACTACATCCGCAACTCGGTCAAGGCGACCGTGGACGCCTACGACGGCAAGGTCACGCTGTACGCGTGGGACGACCAGGACCCGGTCCTGCAGGCGTGGCAGAAGGTGTACCCGACCAGCCTCCAGCCGTGGAGCGAGATGTCGGCCGACCTGATGAGCCACGTGCGCTACCCGACCGACCTGATGAAGGTGCAGCGTTCGATGCTCGGCGTCTACCACGTCGACGACGCCCGCTCGTTCTTCCAGCAGGACAACCGTTGGACCACGCCGAACGACCCGCAGGACCCCAACACCCTGCAGCCGCCGTACTACCTGACGATGAAGATGCCCAGTCAGGACGCCCCGACGTACTCGATGTTCACGAGTTTCATCCCGGCATCCCAGGGCGGTCAGGCGCGCAACGTGCTCACGGGCTACCTGGCCGTCGACTCCAACGCGGGCGATCAACAGGGGACGAAGCGCGAGGACTACGGACGATTGCGCATGCTCGTGATCGATGCGGCCACGACGGTGCCCGGACCGGGTCAGGTGCAGAACACCTTCGACTCCGACACGGCGGTCTCCTCGCAGATCAACATCCTGCAGCAGGGACAATCCCAGGTGCTCAACGGAAACCTGCTGACGCTCCCCGTCGGCGGTGGTCTGCTCTACGTGCAGCCCGTGTTCGTGCAGTCCTCCGGTGGCACGCAGCTCCCGCAGCTGCGGCGCGTGCTGGTGGCCTTCGGAGACAAGATCGCGTTCGAGAACACCCTGAGCGAAGCGCTGGACGCCCTGTTCGGCGGTGACTCCGGTGCCGATACCGGAGACGAGGCGGTGACCCCCACCGATCAGACCGATCCGGGCGGGGGAGGCACGACGGCTCCGACCGCACCCGCGGGCGACTACGCGGCGGCGCTGGCTGAGGCGCAGGCAGCTCTCACGGCGCGCCAGGCAGCCCTCACCAGCGGCGACCTCGCCGGGTTCGCCACGCAGGACGCGCGACTGACCGCGGCCGTGCAGCGCCTGATCGAGCTGCAGGACCAGGGCCAGGGCGGAGGCGCTACGCCGGAGCCGACTCCGGCGGGCTGACCCCCGGTGCCGACGCAGAGACGCCGGCGCCCCTCGGGGC
>NZ_CAKKMM010000298.1:0-5054 GCF_918698205.1 Microbacterium sp. Bi128
TACCCGTACCTTGCCGCGGAGTCCGGCGATCTGGCCATCACCGGCTACCGCCGCACCGTGTCGTTCTTTCGCGAGATCGTCTACGGACTGCGCACCGAGCCCTTCATCGCGGTGCATCCGCCCGCCCACCACGGCCGCCCGACCGCGACGACCCCGTGGTCGTGGGACGACACCGTCGCGTCGTGGAGTTGGAATGTGCCGGCCGGTGCGCCGGTCGTCGTCGACGTGTACGCCGACGCCGACGAAGTCGAACTGCTCCGCGACGGTGAGTTCGCCGGCATCCCTCCGGTCGGCGCGGCACGCGAGTACACCGCGCGCTTCGAGACTGTCTACGCGCCCGGCGAGCTCGTCGCGATCGCGCGCCGCGGCGGCGTCGAGGTGGGCCGTACGGCGCTGCGCACCGCCGACCCGGAGGTGTCGCTCGTCGTCCGCGCTGAGTCTGAGACGATTCGATCGGATGCCGATTCCCTGGCATTCGTGTCGATCACCCTCGAGGACCCCACGGGGATCGTCCCGTGCGATCGCGATATACGGGTGAGCGTCCGAGTGGAGGGGCCGGGACTCCTGGCCGGACTCGGCACCGGCCGGGCGGCCACCGAAGAACCGCTGTCCGCGGCATCCGTCACGCTCTTCCGCGGCCGCGCGCTTGCCGTCGTCCGACCGACCGGCGCGGGGGAGATCCGCGTGACGGTCTCGTCGGAGTCGTACGGCGAGGTGACTCGGACCGTCCACTCCGTCGGGTGATCGCGTGCCCCGTCCCCGGACATGACAGAAGGCCCCCGAGTACTCTCCGAGGCCCTCCGCAACGGGTCCGACCTTACGTGCGCCCGAGCCCCTCCGCCCGGGATTGCATTTGCGCCCCTGTTCGTCTACCGCGGTCTCTGTCACACTCACGCCATGAGGTTCGAGACCACGCTGTCCCAGATGGGTAACAACACCGGCATCGAGGTGCCGCCCGAGGTCGTGGAGGGACTGGGCGGCGGCAAACGCGCCGCCGTCACGGTCGACGTCAACGGCTACGTGTACTCCAGCACTCTCGGCGTCATGGGCGGCCGACACCTCATCCCCTTCTCGGCCGACAAGCGCAAGGTCACCGGGCTCGCGGGCGGCGACCCGATCACCGTCGAGCGGACCGCGGAAGTACCGGACGACCTCGCGGCGGCGCTCGCCGAGGCGGGCGTCCGCGCCGCGTTCGACGCTCTCGCCCCGAGTGTCCGCAAGGCGCACGCGGGGAGCGTCGACGGCGCGAAGGCGCCCGAGACCCGTGCCCGCCGCATCGCGAAGATCGTCTCCGCCCTGGAGTGACCGCGGGCTCGCGCGCGCGGCCCGGACGATAGCCTGGTACGGGAGGTCGCGTGGGCCGGACGAAGGATGCCATCGCCGAGGGGCTGTCGATCGCGACGGCCGCGGCGCGGCTCACCATACGCAACCACCTCCTCGTCGAGACGATCGCGCGGGGTGGGCACTTCGACGGTGCCCTGTTCGCGGAGTTCGCGCGCCAGACGCTGCGCGCGCTCGCCGACGAGCAGGATCAGGCGGCCGACCGCGTCACTCAGCAGCGCAAGCGCGCGTGGGGCCGTTTCTCGGACTCCTCGGGCACGCACGATTACCGCGACCGCGACACCCGCAACCTCCGCCGTCGCGCCCGCCAGTCCCGCGGTGTCGCGAAAGAACTGCGCGATTTCGCCGACGATCCCGAGCGGGTCGGTGAGCTCGTCGCTGCCGCCCGCGCGGCGGCCTGGGGCGACGTCGAGGCGAACCTCTCGAAGCGGCTCGACGTCGAGGGCATGACCGAGGATGCCGACCCCGACTACGCCACGATGCGTCGCGCCCGCATGGATGCGCTGCGCATGGTCGACCTCGCCCGCTTGGCCTCGCAGGCGAAGAAGCGGGCGAAGGAGCACGCGGCTGCCGCGGGCGACGCGGCTCCGGTCGAGGCGGCGGGCGGCAAGAAGAAGAAGTCGACCTCGGCCTGATTCCCGGTGTGGGTCCGCCGCATCCACGGGACAAAGAAAAAGACCCGGCCGGAATCTCTTCCTGGCCGGGTCTGTCACTGTCTCAACACAGTGTGCGCCCGAAGGGACTCGAACCCCTAACCTTCTGATCCGTAGTCAGATGCTCTATCCATTGAGCTACGGGCGCAGGGCCTCCGCGCGAAACGGCGCGCAGGCCGTGGTCTAGCATAGCCGGGACCCGCGCCGAGGTCTAATCGGCGCCGACGCGCACGCATCTCGGGCGTGGCGCGCACGTGTCCGGGCGGTGAAGCGGGCGCGACGTACGCTGGAGGCATGAGCGCCTACGTCTCGGCGTTCGAGCTGTTCTCCATCGGTGTAGGACCCTCGAGCTCCCACACGGTCGGCCCCATGAGGGCCGCCGCTGATTTCGCCGCACGCCTGCGCTCCACCCGAGCGCTCGAGAACGTGGCATCCGTCTCTTGCGCCCTGTACGGGTCGCTCGGCGCGACCGGGATCGGGCACGGCACCCCCGACGCCGTGGTCGCCGGCCTCCAGGGCCTCCAGCCCGAGACGGTCGACCCGGATGCCGTGCGCCGGGCGTGGTCGGACTGGCCGGACGGCCGGGCGCTGATGCTCGCCGGCAGCCACGGCATCCCGTTCTCGAAGGACGACGTGGTGCTCGCGCCCCGCACGCGGCTGCCGGGGCACCCGAACGCGATGACGCTGTTCGCGCGCGACGCCGACGGGGCGATCGTCGCCGACGAGACCTACTACTCGGTCGGGGGCGGCTTCATCCGCCGTGACGGGGAACCCCCGCGGATCGCCGCTGCGCCGGTTCCGTTCCCGTACACGGACGCGGCGACGTTGATCGCGCTGTGCGACGAGCGCGGGATCACGATCGCCGAATCGGCACGCCGCAACGAAGAGGCGTCGCGTTCCGACGAGGAGATCGCCGAGGGTCTGGACCGGATCTGGGATGCCATGGCCTCCTGCGTGAACGCCGGTCTCCGTCACGACGGGGTGCTGCCCGGCATCCTGAAGGTGAAGCGGCGCGCGTCCGTGATCCGTGCGCAGCTCGAGGAGATCGAGGCCGAGGGGCACCGCGAGCTGCCGGGGGAGTGGCTCGGCGCGTTCGCGCTCGCCGTGAACGAGGAGAACGCCGCGGGCGGGCGCGTCGTCACCGCGCCGACCAACGGCGCGGCCGGCATCCTGCCCGCCGTCGCGATGTACTGGTGGCGCTTCCTCGCCGATTCCGGTCTCGGTGTCGGTAACGCCGTCACCCCGCACGGAGAACTCGTGGGGAGCGCGCTGCTGGGGTTCCCCGGTGACGGCGCGACGCGCGACGAAGCGGTGGAGTGGGACGACGCGCGAGTGGCCGAGGCCAATCGGCGTCGCGGGATCCGGAGATTCCTGCTCACGGCGGCGGCTCTGGGCTCGTTGTTCAAGAACAACGCCTCGATCTCCGGAGCCGAGGGCGGATGCCAAGCCGAGGTCGGCTCCGCGTGTGCCATGGCCGCGGGCGGACTGACGGCGGTGATGGGCGGCACGAACCGGCAGATCGAGAACGCCGCCGAGATCGCGATGGAACACCACCTCGGACTCACGTGCGACCCGGTCGGCGGGCTCGTGCAGATCCCGTGCATCGAGCGGAACGCCATCGCCGCGTCGACCGCCGTGACCGCCGCCCGCCTCGCCCTGCGCGGCGACGGCACCCACTACGTGTCGCTGGACACCGTCGTCGAGACGATGCGGCAGACCGGCATCGACATGTCGACGAAGTACAAGGAGACGAGCGAGGGCGGCCTCGCGGTCAACGTCATCGAGTGCTGAGCGGCGGGCGGCGCGGCGAGCGCCCATGTCCGGGTCGAGCACCCACGTCACGGACGTTCCGAACGGGGGCGTTCGGTCCGGACATGGGCTTTCGCCACGCGCAGCCGGTCAGCGTTGGTCGCGGAGCTTGGCCGTCAGCGCCTGCAGCTGGGCCAGCTCGGTGTCGTCCAGGCGCGCCATGCGGTCGGCGATCGAGGTGGCGTGCATCGAGGCGATGCGGCGGAACGCCACCGCCCCGGCCTCGGTCGCGGTCACGAGCGCCCCGCGGCCGTCGTCGGGGTCGGCGCATTTGGTCAGGAGCCCCCGCGCGGCCATCCGCTCCACCAGGCGCGAGACGCTGGGCTGGCTGATGAGCATGTTGGCGGTCACGTCACGCAGGCGCGCGGTCATGCCCCGGCTCCGGGTGACCGTCAGGAGCACGTCGTACTCGGCCTGCGAGAGCTCCGCGCACTCGAAGTCGGTGCGCAGGTCTTCGAACACCTCGTGCTGCGCACGGAACAGGCTCTCCCAGGCCTGGACGGCGAGGCGACGATCGGTCATGCACTCAGCGTAGAGCCGCCCGATGCCCTCGCGCTCCCGCACGAGTAGCAGATCCGGGTAACGCCCGACGTCACCGGGTGGACACCCGGGAGGACGGTGGCGTTCACGCGTCGCATCGTCGGGTTGCCTACCGTCGACGCGTCCCCCAGATGAAGGTGGCTCCGCCATGCGTTCTCCGCGTTCCCGCATCCTTCCCGCAGCCCTCGCGACGACGCTCGTCGCCGTGGGCGTCCCGATCTCCGCCGTTCCGGTCGCACACGCCGCGACGCCCGCGTCGAGCGTCGTGGTGACCGAGATCGTCGCCGACAACACCGGCGCCGACAACTTCGAGTACGTCGAGATCCACAACGTCTCGGATGCCGCGGTCGACCTCGCGGCCTCCGGCATCACGTTCGCGTACTCCTACGACGACTCCGCGGACCGCACGCGCGACGTCCCCCTCACGGCCGAGCCGGCGACGCTCGCCGCGGGGGAGACCGCGCTGCTGTGGGTGAGCTACACCTCCGGCTCCGTGGACGCCTCGGCCCGCACAGTCGCGGACTTCCGCGCGTTCCACACGGTCGCCGACGACGTGCAGGTCGTCCGGCTCACCGGGCAGCCCGGCATCGCCAACGGGGGGAACCGCGGCATCCGGGTCGTGGAGAACGGCGAGCTCACCTCGTGGTCGCACGCGCCGTCGGGCGCGTTCGGCGCCGACCTCGCGACGCACTTCCGCCTGCCCGCCGACCC
>NZ_CAKKMM010000299.1:0-5044 GCF_918698205.1 Microbacterium sp. Bi128
CGGAGCACCTTGATGAATTCCTCGGTGCGGACGTAGCGCTCGTCGTGTTCGAGCCATTCGAGGCCGAAGTTGGTGAATTCATCCTTGAGCCAGCCGGAGACGATGTTCACGGCGGCGCGGCCGTTGGAGATGTGGTCCGCGGTGATGATGTACTTCGCCAGCACGCCGGGGTGCCACATGCCCGGATGGACGGCGGAGATCACCTTGAGGCGCTCGGTGGCGGCCAGCAGCGCCAGGCTGAACGAGGTGGCCTCGTGCTGCTTGTCCGCACCGTAGGAGGCGGCGTACCGGGTCTGGGTCAGGGCGTATTCGAAGCCGGAGTTCTCCGCGATCCTGGCCAGCTTCTTGTTGTATTCGAAGTCCCAGCCGGTGCGCTGTTCGATGGTGGACACCACCAGGCCGCCGGAGACGTTGGGGACCCAGTAGGCGAACTTGAGCGGTTCGGAAAGACGGGCGACGTTGCTGATCTCAGTCATGGGTGTTCCTTTACTTCCGGGTGGGGCTTGCTGCTGCCAGGAATTCCGCGGCGCGGTCGCGCAGCACATCCTGGATGCCCGCGATGGATGGTTCGTTCTGCAGCGAGGTGGTGTCGCCGAGCGTTGTGCCTTCGAACAGCTGGGTCAGCAGCCGGCGCATGATCTTGCCGCTGCGGGTTTTCGGCACGTCGGGAACGACGACGACGTCCCGCGGCTTGGCGATCGGGCCGATCTGCTTCGCGACGTGCGCCTTCAGCACACCCTGGATGTCGGGGGCGGCCGCCGAATCCTTCAGCACCACGAACGCGACGATCGCGTGGCCGGTCTTTGCGTCCGCGACCGGGCAGACGCCGGCCTCCACCACGTCCGGGTGGGCGACGAGCGCCGATTCGACCTCGATGGTGGAGAGCAGGTGTCCGGAGACGTTGAGGGTGTCGTCCACCCGCCCGAGGATCCAGATGTCGCCGTCGTCGTCATACTTGGCGCCGTCACCGGCGAGGAACCAGCCCTGCTCGGCGTATTGGCGCCAGTACGAATCGAAGTAGCGGCGCGGGTTGCCCCAGACCGTCCGGGCGATCGCCGGGCCGGGGGAGTCCACCACGATGAAACCCTGGACGCCGGGCGGCACCGTGTTGCCGGCGTCGTCCACGATGCGCGTGCTGACGCCGGGCAGCGGGCGGGCCGCGCAGCCGGGCTTGAACGCGGCGTCCGTCGGTGCCGGGGAGAGGATGGTGGCGCCGGTTTCGGACTGCCACCACGTGTCCACCACGGGGGCGGTGCCGGCGCCGATGTTGGTCCGGAACCAGCGCCAGGCCTCGGGGTTGATGGCCTCGCCCACCGTGCCGAGAAGACGGATAGAGGAGAGGTCGTACGTGTCCGGGACGCCGTCCGGGAACCAGCCCATGAGGGAGCGGACCAGGGTGGGCGCGGTGTAATACTGCGTGACCGCGTAGCGTTCGATGATCTCAAAGTGCCGGCCCGGGTGCGGGGTGTTGGGCGTGCCCTCGAAGATGACCTGCGTGGCGCCGTTGGAGAGCGGGCCGTAGAGCTCATAGGTGTGCGCGGTGACCCAGGCGAGGTCGGCCGTGCACCAGTGCACGTCCTCCTCCCGCAGCGCGGGGTCGGGGCTGCTGAACAGGTGCTCGAAGCTCCATGACGCCTGTGTGAGGTAGCCGCCGGAGGTGTGGACCAGGCCCTTGGGCTTGCCGGTGGTGCCGGAGGTGTACATGATGAACAGCGGCGTCTCGGCGTCGAACGCCTCGGCTTCGTGAGTCTCGGAGGCGGTGCCGACGGCGTCGTGCCACCACACATCGCGGCCGGCGGTCATCGGGACGGTGTCCAGCTCGTCCGCGGGAGTGGTCCGGTTGACCACCAGGACGTGTTCGATGGCGTTGTCGCCGGAGACGGCGGCGTCCGCGTTGTCCTTGACCGGCACGGCGGTGCCGCGGCGGAACTGGCCGTCGGTGGTGACCAGGAGCTTGGCGCCGGTGTCCTCCACCCGGAACTTCAGGGCCTCGGCGGAGAATCCGCCGAAGACCAGGGAATGGATGGCACCGATCCGGGACACCGCGAGGGTGATGATCACGGTTTCGGGGATGACGGGGAGGTAGATGACCACCCGGTCGCCCTTGGTGATGCCGAGATCCAGGAGGGCATTGGCGGCTTTGGAGACCTCGCGCTGGAGTTCGGCGTAGGTGACGGCACGGCGGTCGCCGGGCTCGCCCTCAAAGTGCAGGGCCACCTTGTCTCCGCGCCCCGCCGCTACGTGGCGGTCGACGCAGTTGTAGGCGACATTGAGCCTGCCCCCTTCGAACCAGGTGATCTGAGGTCCGGTGCCGGCCTCGACGTCGGCCGGGACCCGGCGGTGCGCGGTGTGCCAGGGCTTGGTTTGCTCCGTCGCGCCGCCGGGCAGGTCCGCCCAGTCGAGGCGGAGAGCCTGGGTTTCCCAGAACGCAACCGTCTCTGCCTGGACAGTTCCCGCGGTCGCGGCGCCGCCGTGCCGGGGAAGGTGGTTTCCGAAGGTGCTGCTGCGGTGACGCGCCGGCCCATCGGCGGGGACGCCGTGCACTGCGCCGTCCGTGGACTCGTTCAGGGACCATCCCGAAGAGCCGCGAGAGGAGCCGGGCGCGTCACGCAGCCCTGCTTCGTTCGCCGTCGCGTCCGAAGTGGTTTGTGGGAATGCCTCGGACGCAGTCCGGGCAAAGGTGGGCAGGGCGGAAGAATTCTCAGGGGTCATTGCTGCACTCCATCGGTCCTGGCAGTAGCACCCTTGGTTGCTCCGGCTCCCTCGAATTTCACCGAAGGAGGGCGGAGCGGTTGCGTGGGAATGGTCGTCTCACGTCACCGGGGGGTTGCTGCGGCGTCATCGATCCAGGTCTCTCGGCCGCTCGGGATGGTCACTACCTACTAGAACTTCAGATGCACGATTCCGCAAAATCGGCGTCCGGGAGCGCCGTAATATTCGTTCACCCGGCGTGGGTCCTGCCCAAATCATTCATTTATTCGACAATTGCCCGGAAAGGTCGCAGGAGTAAGGTTGATGCATGGCCCATGTTAACGATCCGGCAGTCATTGACCGCCTCATGCGAACCAAAGGCACGTGGGCGGTGGTCGGCCTCACCACCAACGAATGGCGCTCGGCGTATGAGGTCTCCCTCTATGTCCGGGACCGGATGGGCATGACCATCATTCCGGTCAACCTTCCGGGCGACGATGTCCACGGCGAGAAGGGGTACCGTTCCCTGTCTGACATCCCGGCGGAGAAGCACCCGATCGACGTCGTGGACTGCTTCGTCAACTCCCACAGGGTGGGCGCAGTCATAGACGAGGCCATCGCAGTAGGCGCCAAGGCCGTCTGGCTGCAGCTGGGCGTCTTCGACGACGCCGCGACGGACCGGGCCAAGGCCGCCGGGCTGGACGTCGTCGTGAACGCGTGCCCCGCCCGCGAAGGCTGGCGCGTGGGCATCTAACGGCCCGGGAATGACGATCAACAGATCGGGAAGAGTCGGTTACAAAATGTGACCGGCTTTTTCTGTATCCGGCCTCCTGCCGTGTGAGATGGACTCGTAACCATCCCGAGCGGCTGAGAGATCTGGCTCCGTGACGCCGCAGCAACCCCCTCCTTTGAGGACGGTGCTACCGCCAGGACCGATGGAGAACCACTGTGTTCTGAGGCTCCCCGGCTTCGCTCAGCGCTGCCCGGAAGCCAGGACCCAGGGCTTTCCTCGGGCGAGCCCGGAGGAAATCATGAACACGCAGACAGCGGCAGCGCCGCGGCCCCGAGCAGGTGGGGGCCTGTGATCGAGATCCAGAACGTCAGCACGTCATTCGCTTCGGCCGCGGGACCTTTCACGGCCGTCGATGACGTCAGCCTGCACATCAGGCGGGGCACCATCCAGGGCATCATCGGGTTCTCCGGCGCCGGCAAATCCACGCTGCTGCGCAACATCAACCTCCTCGAGCGCCCGACGTCGGGCCGCGTCCTGGTGGACGGCGTGGACCTGGTGACCCTGTCCGACGCCGAGCTCCGGACCAAGCGGCATGACATCGGCATGATTTTCCAGCACTTCAATCTCCTCAACAACCTCACGGCCCAGGAAAATGTGGAGCTGTCCCTGAAGTTCGCCGGCGTCGGGAAGGCGGAACGCCGGCGGCGGGCCGCCGAAACCCTGGAAATCGTGGACCTCGCCGACAAAGCGGGAACGTATCCGGCCAAACTCTCCGGGGGCCAGAAACAGCGGGTGGCGATCGCCCGCGCCCTTGCCACCGGGCCCAAAGTGCTGCTCTGTGACGAGCCGACGTCGGCCGTGGATCCCCGGACGACGTCATCGGTCCTGCAATACCTGGCCGACGTCAACGCCGAATTCGGCATCACAATCGTGGTGGTCACCCACGAGATGAATGTCATCAAGGCCATCGCGGACAACGTCGCGGTCATGGAAGAAGGCCGGGTGGTGGAGCAGTTCGACCTCGCCGAACTCCAGCGCCCCGGTTTCCACCCGGCGACGTCGATCGGCCGCTACCTGGTCTCCGATGAGATCCAGCTGGACCGCTCCGGGAGGGGCACCCACACCACAGCCGCGTCGGAGGGCCTGATCAATGTTTGACCGCATCCTGGAAGTCCTGCCCGAAATCGGCGTCGCCATGGGACAGACCCTCACCATGCTGCTGGTGGCTATCCCGCTGGCGGTGCTGCTCGGGACACCGCTGGGTGTCCTGCTCTACTCCATCGGTCCCAACGGGCTCAAGCACAGGCCAAAGCTGCACCGGGTCCTGGACGGGCTGGTCAACCTGCTCCGCTCGTTCCCGTTCCTGATCCTGCTGATCGCGATCATTCCCGTGACCAGGTTCATTGTCGGCACGACCATCGGCACGGCCGCCGTCATTGTCCCGCTGACCCTCAACGCCATTCCGTATTTCGCCCGCTTCGTGGAACAGAACCTGAGCCAGCTCGGCGGCGGAGTGGTCGAAGCGGCACGGTCCATGGGCGCCAGCAGGTCCCAGATCGTCCTGGACGTCCTGATTGTGGAGGCGAAGCCCGGACTCGTCAGCTCCATCACCATCATGAC
>NZ_CAKKMM010000300.1:0-5039 GCF_918698205.1 Microbacterium sp. Bi128
GCCCTACCTGGACCTGCGGAGGGACGGGTGGGTGGCCGTGGTCTCCACGTCAAATGAAGCCGTCGTCGAGCAAATCACCATGGAAAACATAGCTGAACTTCCCTGGGTGATGACCTATCAGACGCGCTCAGCCTCAACGTCGGCGGAACGGCAGATCCAGCAGCTGGGCGTTGAGCCCCGCGTGGACGTGGTTGTTGAAAGTTTCCAGTCCTTGCCGCATTTTGTGGTTGGGACCAACCGGATCGCGCTCATCCAGGCGGCCCTGGTGCCGTTCGCCCTGCGCGTGGGCGGGATTCGGATCCTGCCGCTGCCCTTCGATGCCACGCCGCTGGTTAATGCCTTGTGGTGGCACCCCGTGCACAACCGCGACTCCGAGCATGAGTGGATGCGGGGCCTCTTCAAAGAGGCTGCCGACATCGTGGCCGCCGCCGCAACCAAGGAAGCCCCTTAAATGCCTCGATGCCCGGCCGGCTAAACGGACGGGCATCGAGGCTATGGGACGTCGGTCTTTCAGGTCAGGCTGATGCCAGCGCCGTCCGCATGCTCTTGCGGACGAGGTCATGCTGCTTCCGCACCAGCAGCAGCGGATCCACCTCACCGAGCTCAGCGAAGGCATGGCCTTCCCATTCGCTGGACCAGTAACCGCGGTAGCCGCCTTCGACGAATACGCGGACCAGTTCCGGATAGTCGATGGCCGGCTCGTTGCCCTGCTCATCAATGTCGTAGAACTTCGCGTGGACGTGCATGATTTGCGGCATGATGTCAGCCCACTCCTTCGGGCTGACGTGGCCGTGCATGTTGAACGCCAGGTGTGCGAAGGACCCAAGCCGGGCAGGATCGAAGTCACGTCCCCGCAGGTACGCAATGAACTCCTCCTGCCGCACCCGCATCGGTGCCTCAGTGCCCCAGATAGCCTGCAGCCTTTCCACAGCTTCATCGTCCAGCCCGGCACGGCGAACCGCGCGCAGGAGCGTGGGAGACATGCTGTGCATGGTTGAGGAGAAGTCAGCCACGAAGCCCAACAGCGGTGAATCAAGCTCGGCGTAGACGTCGCGGACCTTCATGATCTCGGGCGAGTTGGGTCCCAGCGGTGCATGGATCTCGTAGGCAAGTTTGAGTTCGAGGTCCTCGGCGAGCGGCAGCAGCCGGCGAAGCAGCTCCGGCTTCGCGCTCTGGATGCGGATGAGCGGGAAACCGAGCTTCTTGGCGCCGTGGAAGAGTGTCTGCGTGAACTCGTACTCCTCGTCCGGGGTCATGTCGCGGTCACGGCGGCGTCCCATGTCCAGATTGGCGCCGAAGGAGCTGGCGGTGAAGCCGTGCTTGTCGAAGGCGCGCTGCCACGAGCGCACGAAGTCGTCAGTCACGTTGGGATAGGCAGGAAGGACCTGCGATGCCACAATCTCGATCCCGGGGCCGATGCCGAGCTCGGCCACGCGGTTCAGCAGACCGTCGAAGTCGTACCAGCCGGCCCGGAATTCGGCGCTTGCCGAGTACAGGGTGAGCCCCAGCGAGAACGGATCTTCCTCCGCTTTCGGTGGGGGCGGCGTGACCGCCGTCGTCAGTTCCGGTGCCGCCGAAGCCCTGTCCGTGACGGTCAGCTCCAACGTCTGGTTCACGAAGTTGGGAACGTACATGCCGGGACCGCCGTCCTTGCCGGGCGCAATCTGCATGTAGGGCAGGCGCAGCTCACCGATGAGCCGGACGGTGTGCTGCTCGCCCAAGGCAACAGGGCTCTCCGTTGTGGCGATGAGCAAGGGATGTTCCTGGAGGTACCAGAGAGTTTCGCTTTGAGCGGGCAGGTCCGGGAGCGCATAGCGGACACCGCCCAGTTCCAGGGACAAGTCCCCGGCGGGGATATCCTGGCCGTCGACGGTGAGCCGCAGGCTGGAGACCGAGGAGAGCCACAGACTTCGGTACCACGGCAGGGTCAGGGCAAGCGCGAGACCGTCGGGATGGGGGCGGAGGCTTGCATCGTCAAGAAGTCCGTTTGGCATTGTTGCTCTCTTTACTGGGAAAAGGGGATGGGTCAGGTAAGTTCGCCGGTGATGCGGCGGATCAGGGCGTGTTGGCGCCGCACTTGCTCAATGGCGTGCCATGGCGTGCGTTCGCCTTCATATTCACTGGAGAGATAACCGGTGTAGCCGGAGTCCTTGAGGGCCTTGAGCACGGGCAGCCAGGGAATCTGTTGGTCTTCCAACCGCTCGTTGATGTCGTGGAACTTCGCCTGGACGAACACCACATACTGGGCGATATCGGCGAAGTCGGCGGGGTCGACGCCGATGCCGTCGAGGAAGGCGGGCCGGGTCTCGCGGGTCTCACCTGCGCGCAGCGGAATGGGCCGGTCCTGGAAGATTCCGGTGTCGATGAGCAGGCCGAAGTTCTTGGTTCCGGTCCGTTCGATGAGTCCGATGTAGTCCTCGACGACGGGGTGCCTGATGGGCGTCGGCGAATGAATCTCAGGGCAGATGATGATCCCCAGCTCGTGGGCCAGATCAAGGGAGCGTTCCACGGACTCGGTCCAGATGGGGTCTGGGACCAGATCGCTGGACACCACGCCGATCTTGGGGCGCACGAAGCCGAAACCCAATTGGTTGGCAAGCCGCAGGTCCCGTTGCAGGGCCTCCGCACCCTCGGCGACCGTCATGGTGCGGCCCGGGTGAAGACGGGTGTCAATCCAGGAACCGTAGTTCGTCGGCTCCAGCGAATACTTCTCCAGCAGGCCGAACCAGTTATCGATCCAGGCCGGGGACGGTTCCGGATAGTTGGGAACATGGCCCTCGCCGAGAATCTCGACGCCGGTGGCGCCCACGTCAGCGACGGCGGCCAGCGCCGCCTCAAGGTCCATCACCGTGCCGTAATCGCCCATAAAGCTGTAGAGGGAAACGCCGTAGCGGAAGGTACCTTCGCCGCCCTCCGGCGCGAGCGTCACCTTGCGGCTGGTCCGGTGGGTGGTGGGCTGGTGCTCGACTGGTATGTAGGACATCCGCAGCCGCAGCTCGATGGAGAGCTCGTGGACGCCCTGCGGCAGACCGCCGTCGAGGGGAACGGTGACCACTGCCGCTTCTTCAAGGGGCCAGCGCACGCCATCACTTTCCCAGAGCTGCTGCAGGGTGTAGGTCCGCCCGCCGAAGGTCCACAGCGGAACGTCAGGTCCGACGTCGACGATGCCGCCCACGCGAACGGCGATGCCATCGATGAGGGACGCGGCCATGCCCCGGTAGGAAGGCATCCGGACCCGGAACTGAAAGCCGGTTACACGTCCGCCGTCCGTTACGTTGCGGAAGCCGACGGACTGGATGAGGTCTCTTTCGAGAAGCATCATTGCTCACTCTCTCTAGGTGCAGAATCCAGAGTAGCAATCATTCTGTCGCTTTTACACCTAAGTGAGCGCCTAACCGGCAAAACATGCCAGGGGCTCGCCGGGCTGGCCGCTTCGAGGGCCTCAGCTCCTTTCGGCCCGTTCCGCGAGGACGCCGATGGCCAGAGAGAAGCGGCCAGGTAGCGGCGAAAGTGCCAGACGGAGCCAGATGGCGTCCGAGTACGCATCGAACCGGGCTGGACTGACGCGCAGTTCCTCGGCCACGGCCAGCACCTGCGTGTGAGCGGTCAGATATCGTGCCGGCGTCATGCGGTTATTTCGTAGATGAAGCTCCAGATGGACGTCCAGACCGGCCAGATCCCGGGCAGCCTCGTGCCGGGCCGTACTGTCGAAGTCCAGCAGTCCGGGCGGGATGTCGCCGTCGGGAACGATGATTTGCCTGTCGTACAGGTCTCCGTGGGCCCATACCACCGGATCCGGTGCCGTCCCTATCAGGTTCATGGCCACGTGCTCTGCGGCGGCGCGCAAGACAGCGCGCTGAGACGACAACTCGGGGACGTTTTCATTGTGCCGCAACCAGTCGTCCACCCGTCGACACACCTTCGTCGCTTCCCACTCTGCTGAACGGAGCGGAAGGCTGTCGAGAGCACCTCGTGCTGCTGGACCATGGGAGCCGTTCAGTTCCGCGACCCAGGCGCGCGACCATTTCTCCCATGCCCTAGCGAACGCTTCATCGCAGACGGCCGCTTCCACCCGGCCCAGCTCGTTCAGAGTCGGTCCCGGTATGGCGCTGAAAACGATGACGTCAGCCTGGGAACTCTGACGAAGGATTGTGGGCGTTGTGAAGTTGCCGGCGTCCAGCAGGACCTCCATTTGCGCGCAGCGCTCGGCCGGTACGACGGCGCCCCCGGGCCCGAAGATCTTTATATAGCGGCCCTCCGCCCGGACGACAGCCTGGTGGTACGGCCAATACGAAATCAGTTCCCCCTGCTGCGCTTCCCCCCGCAAGGCGGGAAGTCCCGGATCCTCCAACGGGATTAGTTCGAACTGCCCGTGACGCAAATAAGCTCCCCGGACGCCGGGCACTCCCGGCGTCCGGACCTCCAGTACAAATTCTCCCGGTGTCTTTTCTGGCCAAGCCCGCTGAACCAGCCAGGACGTGCCAGTATCGTCGTCGGCAGACGCCGGAACGGCGGAGGGCCAATCCATGGAATCAATCCCATGGACCGGCGGAGACACCAGCGAGTGGTGCGACGCAGCAGATTGACGCGTTTCAGGCGTGCTGTTCCCCCGAACAGTAGACAGCCATGCTCCGTCCACCATGCCCCCGCTTCCCCATACCCAGGCTCTTCCGGCGCAAGCCATTCGTGTGTCCAGCGTGAACCACAACAATGAGGCAGGGATGAAACGGTCATGAAGAAACTTTCATCAAGGCCTTCTTCCCCTTCCACTCGGCGTCCGGTGTCGCATGATCGTCGCAGCAGGCAGACCCGACGAATCCGTCCGGTGAGTCGAGATTGACCCGGGCTGTGATGGGCGTGGGGACAGTGGCCTGAATCGCGCTGGTCCTGGCCGATCCGGGCTTTCAGGGTCACGGCTCAGGGTCACGGCTCAGGGTCACGTCGGAGGCAGGGGTGCAGGCCAATAGCCGGCTCATCCTTCGAACCTTTCATTGGACGGGGAGGGGAACAGGGAGCGCCGATCCTACGCCGCGATGAAC
>NZ_CAKKMM010000301.1:0-5038 GCF_918698205.1 Microbacterium sp. Bi128
GCTGGCGGTCGGTGCGATCGCGCTCGCCGGTTGCGCCGAGGGCGACTCGGGCGGATCCGGCAGTGGCTCGGAGGGCACCACCACCGTCCGCATCTCGGGCGGTATCACCGGCCCCGAGGCCGACGCGCTGAACCAGAGCTTCGACCAGTTCACGAAGGACACCGGCATCAAGGTCGTCTACACCGGCGACAAGAGCTTCGAGGGCAACATCGTGACCAAGGTGTCCGGTGGCGACGCCCCCGACATCGCGATCGTCCCGCAGCCCGGTCTTCTCAAGACCCTCATCGGGACGGGCGAGGTCCAGAAGGCCTCCGACGCCGTCTCGGCCAACGTCGACGAGTACTGGGGCGAGGACTGGAAGTCGTACGGCACCGAGGACGGCACCTTCTACGCCGCCCCGATGCTCGCCAACCTCAAGGGCTACGTCTGGTACTCCCCGACGAAGTTCGCGGAGTGGGGCGTCCAGATTCCGAAGACCTTCGACGAGCTCCTGACCCTGACCCAGACGATCCAGCAGAAGACGGGCGCCGCCCCGTGGTGCGCCGGCTTCGCCTCCGACGCGGCCTCCGGCTGGCCGGGAACCGACTGGGTCGAGGACATGGTCCTGCGTCAGTCGGGCCCCGAGGTCTACGACCAGTGGGTGGCCAACGAGGTCAAGTTCACCGACCCGCAGATCAAGCAGGCCTTCGACGCGGTGGGGGAGATCCTCCTCAACCCGGCGTACGTCAACGCCGGCTTCGGTGACGTCAAGAGCATCAACTCCACGGCCTTCGCCGACGTCGCCGCCAAGGTCGCCGACGGCAGCTGCCCGATGACCCACCAGGCGTCGTTCCTCTCCGCGAACTTCCTCACGGTGAAGACCGCCGCGGGTGAGACCCCGACCATCGCGCCCGACGGTGACGTGTACGCGTTCCTGCTCCCGGGTGTGAAGGAAGGCGAACTCGCGGTCGAGGGTGGCGGCGAATTCGTCGCGTCCTTCTCCGACGACGCGAACGTCCAGAAGGTCGTCGAGTTCATGTCGACTCCCGAGTTCGCCGACGCCCGCGTCAAGCTCGGCGGCGTCATCTCGGCCAACAAGGGCGCTGACCCGTCGCTCGCCTCCAGCGAGTTCCTCACCGAGGCGATGAAGACGCTGCAGGACCCGAAGACGACGCTCCGTTTCGACGCCTCCGACCTGATGCCGGCCACCGTCGGTGCCGGATCGTTCTGGAAGGGCATGGTGAGCTGGATCGACGGCACGCCGACCGACACGGTGCTGAGCGACATCCAGGCCGGTTACAACAACTGACCCGACCCGCATGACCGGTGGGCCGTCCGCTTCGGCGGGCGGCCCACCGGTACCGTAACCCCCACCACGGTGCCGCTGAGTCGGCCCGTCCACCGATGAGCACGAGGGCGTGTTCGGGAGGGAAGTCATGACCCAGATCAGCCAGGCGGAGAAGCCCCCGGCGGCATCTCCCCGACGCGGGCGGGCGAACGCCGAGTCGGCGACGCGCGATCTCGCACGGAGGCACCGGACGACCGTCACGGTCGTCGTCATCGCGCTCATCGCCGCGGTGGCACTTTTCCTGTTCATGGTCACGCGGGCGCCGGTCGAGACCAAACCCACGACCATCGGCTTCTCGCTGAACAGCTTCTTCAAGACGCTGGGCGAGATGAACCCGCTCGTACAGATCCCGATCGTCCTCGTCGCGTTCGGCGCGGTCGTGGGCCTGCTCCTGCTTCTCATCGAGTACGCGCCCCGCTCGGGCAAGGGGTACTTCTGGCTGCGGCTGGTCGCGTGCTTCGCGATCCCTGTCTTGGCCTTCATGCTGCTGCGCCCCTACCAGAACGCGGTCATCTACGTCCTGGGCATCGCCGTGATCCTCGGCGGCGTGCTCTTCTACGCCGACTACCGCTCCCGCCAGGGCGCCGGTTACCTGTTCCAGCTCATCCTGTTCGCCGCACCCGCGTCGATCCTCCTGCTGATGGGTCTGGTCTACCCGGCCATCTCCACCCTCGTGCAGTCGTTCCTGGACAAGACCGGCGAGAACTTCGTCGGGCTCGAGAACTACATCTGGACCTTCACGAACCCCGAGGGCTTCTGGTCGGTCATCAATACCCTCATCTGGGTGCTCCTGGCCCCCACCTTCGCCACGGCGATCGGTCTGGCCTACGCGGTCTTCATCGACCGGGCCGCGGGGGAGAAGTACCTCAAGGTGCTCATCTTCATGCCGTTCGCGATCTCGTTCGTGGGCGCCGGCATCATCTGGAAGTTCGTCTACGACTTCCGCCAGGGCGACCAGATCGGTGTGCTCAACGCCATCGTGACGGGACTGGGTGGACAGCCGGTGTCGTGGCTCGCGGCCACGCCGCTCATCAACACCCTGCTCCTGGTCGTCGTGTTCATCTGGAGCCAGACGGGTCTGGCCATGGTCATTCTGTCCGCCGCGATCAAGGCGGTGCCGCCGGAGCAGAACGAAGCGGCGGAGCTGGACGGCGCCAACGCGTGGCAGCGGTTCATCAACGTCACGATCCCCGGCATCCGTTCGTCGCTGATCGTGGTTCTCACCACGATCGCCATCGGCGCGCTGAAGATCTACGACATCGTCGCGGTCATGACCGGTGGGCGCAACGACTCCACCGTCCTCGCCTTCGAGATGGTCAACCAGCAGCAGCGGTTCCAGAGCTACGGGCACTCCGCAGCGCTGGCCGTGGTGCTGTTCCTGTTCGTCCTGCCGCTGATCATCTTCAACGTGCGCCAGATCCGGAAGCAGAGGGAAGTGCGATGACGACCTCCACCGTCGTGCTCGAGCCCACGTCAGACAATCGTTCGGCTCGTCAGGTCGCCCGGGACACCCGTCGCCACGAGGCGATGGCCCGCAAGCGCCTCACGTCGAAGGGCGCCACGATCGCCGCGATCGCGATCGCGTTCTTCTGGACCATCCCGACGTTCGGCCTGTTCATCACGTCGTTCCGTCCCGGTTCGGACACGCAGTCCACCGGATGGTGGACGGTGTTCACCGACCCGTCGTTCACGCTCGAGAACTACCGTCTCGCGCTGACCTCGGGCGGCACCGCCCTGACGCTGGCCGCGTCGTTCTTGAACTCGCTGGCCATCACGATCCCGGTGGTGCTGTTCGCCCTCGCGATCGCGTCGCTGATCGCCTACGCCTTCGCGTGGATCGACTTCAAGGGCCGCAACTTCTTCTTCATCTTCATCTTCGCGCTCCAGATCGTGCCGCTGCAGATGGCCCTCGTTCCGCTGCTGAGCCTGTTCTCCCGTGGTCTGACGATCAACGAGGTGACGATCTTCCCCGGGTTCGACCTGCGCGGGGTGGAGCACAGCTTCGCCACGGTGTGGATCGCCCACGTCATCTTCGCGATGCCGCTGGCGATCTTCCTCCTGCACAACTTCATCGCCGAGATCCCGCACGAGGTCATCGAGGCGGCCCGCGTCGATGGTGCCGGACACGGTCAGGTGTTCTTCCGCCTGATCCTGCCGCTCGCGGCTCCCGCGCTGGCCTCGTTCGCGGTGCTGGAGTTCATCTGGGTGTGGAACGACCTGCTGGTCGCGACGATCTTCGCGCCATCGTCGTCGCTCCCACTGACGCAATCGCTGAACTCGTTGTCGGGAACGTGGGGCGACCAGTGGTTCCTCCAGTCGGCGGGAACGTTCATCTCGATCCTGGTCCCGCTGATCGTGTTCTTCCTGCTGCAGCGGTTCTTCGTCCGCGGGCTCCTCGCGGGCGCGACGAAGGGCTGACACCCCGCACGACGACGAAGGGCGTGGCATCCGGAGATCGGATGCCACGCCCTTCGGCGTCGGAGGAGGCGTCAGCCGGCGCAGGACAGACGGGACTGGATGTCGCGCATCGCGTCGATCTCGGCCGACTGGCCGGCGACGATCGTCTGCGCCACGTCCTTCACGCGCGCGTCGCTTCCGAGCTCGATCACGGCTTCGGCCATGGGGATGGCGCCCTGGTGATGGCGGATCATGAGCTCGAGGAACAGGCAGTCCGCGGGCTGTCCCTCGAGGGTGCGCAGCTCGTCGAGCTCGGCATCCGAGGCCATGCCCATCTGGGCGAGCAGCTCGTCCTGCGGGAGGGCCGAGGTGTCGCCGTGGCTGTGGGCGCTCGAGGCGACCATCCACTGCATGAGCGGTTGCGACGACGCCTGCGGAAGGCCCCACTGCACGAGCCAGCCGAACATCTCGCCGCGCTGGCCCGCCTGTGTCGTGGCGATGTCGTACGACAGGGTGCGCAGCTCGTCGTCGGAGGTCTTGCGGTAGATCTCCATCGCCATGAGCACCGCCTGCGTGTGATGCACCTGCATGTCGCGGGCGAACCCCGCGTCAGCGGACACGGTCGAGGGCGTGGCCGGTGCCGCGGACGCGCCGAAGGCCGTGAACCGGCCGATCGCGAAGACGACGGCGAGGAGGGCGACCACCGCGACGGCGACGACGACCCGTCGCGCCGCGGGCCGCGCGACGGGTGCGTCGTCGCTCACGTCAGGCCTTGCCCGGGCCGTCGAGCGCCCCCGAGCACGTGGCGTTGGGCTCGGGCACGTTCTGGCTGCGCCAGTACTCGGTGAAGAACTCCTCGATGCGCGGGTCGGTGGCGGCGTCGACCTTCAGCTGGTGGTTCCAGCCGCTCACGGCCACGGCGCTGTCCATCCCGGGATAGGGGGAGAGGATCGCGTAGCTGGAGGGCATGACCGCCTTCAGGGCGTCGATGCCGGCCGCGTCGACGCGCTCGGGATCGTAGGTGATCCAGATCGCACCGTGCTCGAGGGAGTGGACCGCGTTCTCGTTCTGCTGCGGCTCGGTGTAGACGCCGCAGTTGAGCCAGATCGGGTTGTGCGGGCCGCCGGCGGGCGGGGTCTGCTCGTACGTGACGGCGCCCTGCACGTGGTCGGAGCGGTTCTCGAAAGTCTCCACGCCCTGGATCTCGCGACCCGTGCTGTTGCCGGCTTGGTAGCTGGGCGGGGGTGCGGGGGCGAACACGAAGGATGCCACGACGAGGCCGATCACCGCGATAGCGGCGGTCGATCCGACGAC
>NZ_CAKKMM010000302.1:0-5033 GCF_918698205.1 Microbacterium sp. Bi128
TCAACAACCAGACCGCTCCAGTGCAGTCCTTTTGCCTCGTCGACAGCGGCACCGTGCCGTCGACGGACGTTGCCGGCCAGCACGCCAACGTGGACTATGTCCGGTCCGAGGCAAACCTTGGCGGCGCCGGCGGATTCTCGTTGGCCATCCTCAAGGCCGTGGCCAGCGGGGCTGACTGGATCTGGATGATGGACGACGACGCCGAACCGGCAGATCCCGACTGCCTTGCCACGTTGCTCCGTGAGGCCCAGGAGCGTGACCTGGACGCCGTCGTGCCCCTCGTGGTGGCCCCCGGCCACCCGGACCAGCTGTCCTTTTTCTTCCGGCTGGACGGCAAGGTCACGCATGAGCGCGCGGAGGTGGAAAAGGTCGGATTCCTGCCCGACGACGGGCACTTTTTCAACGGCGCCCTGATCCGTTCCGATGTCTTCTTCAAAGTCGGCCTGCCGGACATGCGCCTTTTCATCCGTGGCGACGAGGTGGACTTCACGCTCAGGCTCAGGAAGGCCGGGATCCGCTTCGGCACGGTGACCACCGCCGCCATCACGCACCCGCACGCCTTCGCTGAAACCAAGCACGTCTTCGGTGCGCGGTGGCACGTGATCGTTCCGGATTCCGCCTTCAAGCGCTACTTCTACTACCGGAACCGCGGGTACATGATCCGCCGCCACTTCCGGGTCAAGTCCTTCATCGCGGATGTGGGCGGCTACCTCGGCTACTTCCTGCGCAGCGGCGACTTCCGCGGGCTCGCTGACTGGTTCCGCGTCTTTTCCGCCGGGCTCCGCGGCAAGGGCTTCGGCAGAAGTTCTGACGCGCTCCCCCGCTGGCAGCCCCGCCGGCAGCCTAGGGCTGCCGGCGCAGGCGCCGGCGGAGCAGCAGGCCCAGCAGCACCCAGGGTTCGCCGAACACCCGGTAGGCTACCCGCTGCGGGTGGAGCATGAGCCGCCAGGCCCATTCGAGTCCGAGCCGGCCGATCCAGCGCGGCGCCAGTTTCTGCACACCGGCAATCTGTTCGATGGCGCCGCCGACGGTGCAGTAGACCGCAGGCGGAAGCGCGGCAAGCCGGCGGGCCATGACCTGCTCCTGCAGCGGCATCCCGAGGCCCAGCAGCACAAGCTGCGGGCGGAGCCGGTTCAGCCATTCGACCGCGGCTTCCTCAACTTCCTTGTTCCAGCCTTCGCCGGGCATGCCGTCGACCCGCGCCCCGGGGACGATCTCCCGCAGCCTGGCCACGGCACCGGCGTTGGCCACGGCGCCTGCACCGATGACCGCAATGCGCTCCAGTCCCGCGACATTGCCGAGCGCGGGAATCCAGTCGGTCGACCCAAGGCGGTAGTCCATCACCGGTTCCCTGCCGTCGTCCTCTTCGCCGGTCTTCGCCCAGAGCCAGAGCACCGGTGCGCCGTCGATCAGGACCACGTCGCTGCGCTCATAGAAAGAGCGGAAGGCAGGATCGGAGTGCAGCAGCGTCACGCTGTGCAGGTTGTGGCCCACCACGATCCGGGTCTTGCCCTCGGCCATGAAGGTGCTGAGGACCGCGGTCAGCTCGGACACCGTCACGGGGGTCGCTTCGACGTCGAGGAAAGGGACGCGCTGACGCTCCAGCGTCATGCGGAACCGGGCTCCGGCGCAGCGGCGGCCTCCGGAGCGTCCGCAGCATCGGGGGCGTTGCCGTCGATGTCCAGGACGCCGGGCACCACGCCGCGCAGGCGGTCGAGGCTGATGGCTCCCTGCCGGACGACGCGCAAGGGCAGCGCCGTCGCGTCGACGATGGTCGAGGCGAGGGCCTCGGCGCCGTCGGCGGGCCGGGGTCCGCCCTCCAGGTAAACCTCCACGGATTCCGCCAGCTGGGCTTCGGCGTCCGCGGCGGTCTGCGCCGCGGCGTGCCCGGTGCGGTTCGCGGAGGACACCGCGAGGGGTCCGGTAAGCGTCAGCAGGTCCTGGGCGATCTCGTCGGCCGGGATCCGCAGGGCGACCGTGCCCTTGGTCTCGCCGAGATCCCAGTCCAACGACGGCTGGGCATGCAGGATCAGGGTCAGGCCGCCGGGCCAGAACGCCTCGGCCAGCCGCCGCGCCTCGGCCGGAACGTCCGTGGCCAGGCCATCGAGGGCGTTCAGCCTGGGGATCAGCACGGGCGGCGGCATCTTACGGCTCCGGCCCTTGGAGGCGAGCAGCAGGGTCACGGCAAGGGGCGAAAAGGCGTCGGCCGCAATCCCGTAGACCGTGTCCGTGGGAAAGACCACGCACTTGTTCTCCCGGATGGCCCGTTGGGCGTGCTCAAGTCCCGCAGCGCGCTGCTCGGCCGCCGTGCAATCGTAGCTAGTCGTCACTGGCCTATTCTTTCATCACTTGTCACACGATTTTTCGCGGGCGTCGGCCCTGACGGTGCCAGGACGGCGCTGGTGGCGCGGTCCTTGCCGTTGAGGTCACGGTGCGTTGTCACCTCGGCGAACACCCCGGCGCGTTTGAGCATCGCGGCGATCCATTCCGACTGGACCTCGGCGTGCTCCATCACGAAGTAGCCGCCGGGAACCAGCAGGCGGGCAGCCGAGGCGGCCGCCGCCGTCGGAAGTTCCATCCCGTCCGCTCCCCCGCCGTAGAGCGCCTCGGGCGGGTCGTGCAGCGCCACTTCGGGTTCGTTCGGGATCGCTTCGGCGGGGATGTAGGGCGGGTTGGAGACGACGACGTCGAACGTGCCGTTGTGTTCGGCCAGCGCGTTGCGCAGGTCGCCGCGGATGAGGTGGACGCCCAGGGGAGCCAAGTTTTTCGCCGCCCACGCGTGCGCGAATTCGCTGAACTCGACCGCGTGGACTTCCGCGCCGGGAACCTCATGGGCGATCGAGCCTGCAATGGCACCGGACCCGGTGCCCAGGTCCACGACCTTGGGGTGCGCCAGGCCGTCCAGTTGTTTCCTAGCGCTGAGCCAGTCCAGGACCAGCTGCACCACGGATTCGGTCTCCGGCCGCGGGATGAACACACCGGGGCCGACGGCGAGTTCGAGGTAGCGGAAGTGCGCCACGCCCGTTATGTGCTGCAGCGGGATCCGCTGCGCCCGTTCGGCGACCAGGTCGGCGTAGCCTTCCGGCGCCGGCGAGTCCCCGAGCATCAGCGCGCGCAACCGGCCCAGTCCGACGCCGAGCAGGTGCTCGGCCAGGAGCTCGGCGTCCACGCGCGGGCTGGGCACGCCGGCCGCCGCGAGGACCGCCGTCGCCTCGCTGACGGCCTCCGCGAGGCTCGGACCATCACCTGCAGTCATCACCAGTGACCCGCGCCTATTCGCCGATGGCGTCGAGCCGGGACTGCTCGTCCAATTCGATGGCCGACTGGATCACCGGTTCCAGGTCGCCGTTCATGACCTGGTCCAGGTTGTAGGCCTTGTAACCGGTGCGGTGGTCCGCAATCCGGTTTTCCGGGTAGTTATAGGTACGGATGCGCTCGGAGCGGTCCATGGTGCGGATCTGCGACTTGCGCTGCGCCGAGTTTTCGGCGTCGATCAGCTCCTGCTGGTGCGCCAGGATGCGGGCACGCAGCACGCGCATGCCGGCCTCACGGTTCTGCAGCTGCGATTTTTCGTTCTGCATGGCGACGACGATTCCGGTGGGAAGGTGCGTGATGCGCACTGCGGAGTCGGTGGTGTTGACCGACTGCCCGCCGGGACCGGAGGAGCGGTAGACGTCGATCTTGAGATCGTTCTGGTTGATCTCGAGCTCCTCGGGCTCGTCCACTTCGGGCAGCACCAGCACGCCGGCGGCCGAGGTGTGGATGCGGCCCTGGGATTCGGTGACGGGAACACGCTGGACCCGGTGCACGCCGCCTTCGAACTTGAGCCGGGCGTACACGCCTTCGGCCGGATCGTTCGAGCTGCCCTTGACGGCCATCTGGACGTCCTTGTACCCGCCGAGGTCCGACTCGGTGGCGGAGATGATCTCGGTCTTCCAGCCGCGGGATTCCGCGTAACGGCTGTACATCCGCAGCAGGTCCGCGGCGAACAGGGCTGCCTCGTCGCCGCCTTCGCCGCCCTTGACCTCGAGGATCACGTTGCGGGAGTCGTCCGGGTCGCGCGGGATCAGCAGCCGGCGCAGCTTGGCCGCCGCCAGCTCCAGCGCGGCCTCCAGCTCGGGTACCTCGGCCGCAAACTCGGGGTCCTCGTCCGCCATTTCCTTGGCAGCGGCCAGGTCATCGCGGATGCCTTCCCAGCGGTGGTAGGCCTCCACAATGCCGTTCAACTGGGCAGAACGCCGCCCCAGCTTCCGGGCCAGCCGCTGGTCAGCGTAGACAGCAGGATCCCCCAGCTGAGCCTGGATAGAGTCGTGCTCATCCAACAGGCCCTGTACGGACTCAAACATTTTCAAACCTCTTTCGACTCTCTCAAGTCTAGTTACTGCAACGCGGGGTCACTTACCGCCCATTCCGGCGGCCCTGATGGGCCGTAGGTGACCCCGCGTTGCTCCCGCCAGGGGGTGGTGAGTTAAACCAGAAGCCGCTCAAAATATGCCGGCCAGGGAGTGGCTTCGGGCCTGCCGGAGCCGGGTGGCTAACGATCGCAGATCGTTAGCCACCCGGCGGAGGGGTGGGGCCGGCATATTTTGAGCGGCGAAAGCCAGCTACTTGTCGTTATCGGACTTCGCACCAAGCGTCGTCTTCTGCACCTGCATGAGGAACTCGACGTTGCTCTGGGTCTCCCGGATCTTGTTGGTCAGCAGCTCAAGGCTCTGCTGCGTTTCGAGTCCGGACAGGACGCGGCGCAGCTTCCACATGATCTTGACTTCCTCGGGGGAAAGCAGGTTTTCCTCACGGCGGGTACCGGACGCGTTGACGTCCACGGCCGGGAAGATGCGCTTGTCCGCGAGCTGGCGGGACAGGCGCAGTTCCATGTTGCCGGTGCCCTTGAACTCTTCGAAGATGACCTCGTCCATCTTGGAACCGGTCTCGACGAGCGCGGTGGCCAGGATGGTCAGCGAGCCGCCGTTTTCGATGTTGCGGGCTGCACCGAAGAAACGCTTCGGCGGGTACAGCGCCGCGGAGTCCACACC
>NZ_CAKKMM010000303.1:0-5024 GCF_918698205.1 Microbacterium sp. Bi128
GAACTCCGTGAAGCCGACTAAGCCCGAGGCGTCCGCAAATGGCGGACCATCCTCAAGGTGGTCCTCCCGACGGCGATCTCCGGCATCGCGTCCGGGATCACCCTGGCGATCGCCCGCGTGATCGGCGAAACCGCGCCAATTCTGGTCACCGCCGGATTCGCAACCGCCATCAACGCCAACGTGTTCAGCGGCTGGATGGCCTCGCTGCCGACCTTCATCTACACCCAGATCCTGAACCCCACGTCGCCGTCCAACCCGGATCCGTCCTCCCAGCGGGCCTGGGGCGCGGCCCTCGTGCTCATCATCCTGGTGATGCTGCTCAATCTTGGCGCCCGCCTGATTGCCCGCATGTTCGCCCCCAAGACAGGCCGCTAGGCCACGGCCGCGTCCGCCGCCCCTACCTCCAGCAAGTGAAGGAATACCATGTCTAAGCGCATCGACGTCAAGGACCTGAACGTCTACTACAGCAAATTCCTGGCCGTCGAAGGCGTCAACATCAACATCGACGCCAAGTCCGTCACGGCCTTCATCGGCCCCTCGGGTTGCGGCAAGTCCACCTTCCTGCGCACCCTGAACCGCATGCACGAGGTCATCCCCGGTGCGCGGGTTGAAGGCGAGGTGCTGCTGGACGGGGACAACTTGTACGGCCCCGGCGTGGACCCGGTCACCGTCCGGTCCCAGATCGGCATGGTGTTCCAGCGCCCCAACCCGTTCCCCACCATGTCCATCCGGGACCACGTGCTGGCAGGCGTGAAGCTGAACAACACGAAGATCTCCAAGGGCGAGGCCGATGTCCTGGTGGAGCGGTCCCTGCAGGGGGCCAACCTCTGGAACGAGGTCAAGGACCGTCTGGCCAAGCCCGGCTCCGGGCTGTCCGGCGGCCAGCAGCAGCGCCTGTGCATTGCGCGCGCGATTGCTGTTGAACCCCAGGTGATCCTCATGGACGAGCCCTGCTCCGCCTTGGACCCGATCTCGACGCTGGCCATTGAGGACCTCATCAACGAGCTCAAGGACCAGTACACGGTGGTGATCGTGACGCACAACATGCAGCAGGCGGCCCGCGTGTCGGACAAGACGGCCTTCTTCAACATTGCCGGCACCGGCAAGCCGGGCAAGCTGATCGAGTTCGGCGACACCCCCACGATCTTCAGCAACCCGACCGAGAAGGCCACCGAGGACTACGTCTCCGGCCGCTTCGGATAACCAACCGAGTCCTACAGGCCGGCCACCGTCGAGAGCGCCAACTGCAGGACGAACGCGGCGGCGGCGGTGACAACCGGGGTCGCTACCCAGAACACCAGGATGCGGATCACCAGCCGCCGGTCGGTGCCCGGGAAACTCTGGTTGGCGCCGGCGCCAAGGGTTGCCGCCGTCACCGTGTGCGTGGTGGAGACGGGCCAGTGCAGCCCGATCGCGCCCACCAGCAGCATCACCGCGCTGTACATCTGCGCGACGAATCCGCGCAGGGGATCGACCCGGGTCAGCCGGTAGCCGATGGTGTAGGAAATCCGCCACCCGCCCGCCAGGGTTCCCGCCGACAGCAAGACGGCCGTCAGCAGGGCCACCCACGCCGGCACTGAACCGCCGTCGGAGAGACCGGCCGCCAGCAGCGCCAGGATCACCACGGCGCTGGTGCGTTGGCCGTCCTGCAGCCCGTGCCCGAAGGCGACGGCGCCCGCGGCAATGGCCTGGGCCCGCCGGGAGCGGGTGTTGACGACATTGGGCGGCGTGTACCGGGCCGCCCAGCCCGCGGGCCAGACCAGCAGGAACGACCCCGCATAGGCGATCACCGGTGAGATCAGCAGCGGGAGCACCACCTGGGACAGGAGCGAGGCGTCAACGCCCATGACGGGGTTTCCGCCGACGGCGACGCTCGCGACCCCCGCCCCGGCGAGGCCGCCGACCAGGGCATGGGTGGAGGACGAGGGAATGCCGCGCCACCACAAGTAGACGCCCCAGAGGATGGCGCTCAGCAGCGCGGCCAGCAGAATCGTCAGGCCGTTTGTGCCCGGCGGCAGCGACAGCCACGCCTGGCTGACGGCCAGCGCCAGGACGGCGCTCAGCCCGGCACCGATGAAGTTGAACAGGCTGGCCAGAATCACCGCCACAGTTGGGGTCAGCGCCCGCGTCCGCACGGCCAGCGCCACCGACGAGGACGCGTCCCTGAACCCGTTGAGGAATGCAAAGGCCCCGGCGCAGAGCAGCACCAGGGCAAGGAAGAAGAGCACCACGTCAGGATTCCTTGACGATGATGCTGCCCACCTGGGTGGCGATCCGGCGCATGTCCTTCGTGACTTCCACGAGCTGGTTCGCGACGTCGCGGTTGCGCGCGTACTGCATGGCCTTCATCTCGTGGAGCATGTCCGCGACCCAGACCCGGTGCGTGCGCTCGGCACGCTTGGCCAGGCGCAGGATCTCGATCCAGTAGTCCTCGAGGTCGTCCAGATTGTTCAGCCGCCGCATCGCATCGACCGTTAGTTCGGCCTGGCGGCTGATGATTTCCAGCTGGTCGGCGGCCCGCCTGGGCAGCCGTTCGAGCTTGTAGAGGGAGACGAGCTCGGCGGCGGCGTCGAGCTTCTCCATGGCCTCGTTGAGGAACCGGGACAGCGTGTACATGTCCTCGCGCGGCAGCGGGTTCACGAAGCTGGTGCGCATGTGGGTCAGGAGGGCAAAGTGCAGCTCCGCGGATTTGGCCTCGTGGTTGTGCATGTCCTCCACCAGCCGGGCATGCTCGCTGGCCGGGGCGCCGAGGATCTCCGAGAGTGTTCCGGTCCCCAGCACGATCTGGCGCGCCATTTGGGAGAGCAGGTTCAGTCCGGCGGACTCCTGGGGGAACAGGCGCAGCTTCACGTGGTGTCACCGGTCTTCCGGGAGGAGGTTCGCGGGTGGAGCCGGCCGGCCGTGTGACTTGACGGTGACCAGTGCATACGCATCACTTTACCGTCCCCGGCGGGTCCGGCCCGGCCCGACGCGGCGTGTGACGGCGCAGGTGAAAACCGGGCGAACATCAGGGTAAGAAGGCATGAAAATGGTGCCGAACCGGATACGCCTCTCGGCGGTAGGCCGCTCTAGGCGGCTAAATGTTGAAGCCCGGGGGTTTCGCGGTTCGGCACCGCTTTTAGTTTTCTACGTAGGTTCATGCAAGTCAACATTGACAGCCTGCCCGCGTCGTGCGTGTCCTGGGTGCTGCGGGCCCGTCATCCGGGCCCCTGCCGCCAGGCCCCTCAGTCCAGCTCGCCCAGCCGCCACGCGTTGGCGGCGTGCTCGAGGTCCTCGGCCGTCTTGACGAGCAGATGCGAGTTGCGGGTGAGTTTGCTGGCGTGGTTTTCGTTGCTGTGCTCGGCGTTATCCGCAAGCGTTGCCTGGCCCAGGGCCACCACGCGGCAGAACGCTGCGGAGCGTTCCAGGGCGACGTCGAATTCGCCGTCGAACGCCCCGGAGAGGATGGCGTCCGCCATGGATTTCATCTCATCGGCGCCGGGCGGTTCGGCCGCGCCGGCGACCACATGCGAAACCTGGGCCGTGTCCTTGCCCGCCTTGAAGTAGACGGAGATCCGCTCGGGATCCTGGATGGTGGCGGCCCGCAGGGCGTACAGACGCCACAGCGCGCCGGGGAGGGACCGGGCGGGGCTTTCGGCCCACATGTCGGCGATTGCTTCCAGGCCCTGCTCATCGGCGAGTTTGACGAGCCGTTTGGTGACTTTAGGATCGTCGCTGTCCCGGCCGCGGCGCACGAGAGCCTGCGCGGCCAGATGGGCCGCCTCCGAGACGCGGGCAGGATCGGCCCCTCCGGCGAAAGGCTCAAAGTCGATCGGTGCGAAGGGTTTCGGCTTGTGGTGCCGCGGGCCGGGGGCGCTTGATCCTGCTTGCTCGCTCATGCCCCCACGCTACTCCAGTGCCGCAAGGGAATCGAGGATCGGTGCGCGCTGCTGCCGCAGACGCCGGGGGCCGACGCCGCCGGTGCGGCCAACGTGAAAAAAGCCGGCCCGGGTCTGGGGTACAGTGTTAACGTCCAGAAATGGACTGGGCCGAAACGCGCTGCATCAGCGGATTTATCCGCTGGTTCGGGGCTGTCGGCTGGGGCCTTTAGCTCAGTTGGTAGAGCATCGGACTTTTAATCCGTGGGTCGTGGGTTCGATCCCCACAGGGCCCACTCTTTTAGCGAAGAGTGGAAAAACCCCGGTTTCCTGGCAACAGGAGGCCGGGGTTTTTTTGTGCCCGCCGCCGGGGTCCAGTCCGGGCGGTTCGGGGCCCTAGCCGCCAGGGCTCCGGGGCCCTGGGGCCGTGTGGCTGCAGCCACCCGGATTGCACGGCTGGCTAGTTACCAGTTCCGCTAGGCTTGGCGAATGGACTCCCACGGCGCCTCCGGATACTGGTATGGCCCCGATGACAGCCTGGATCCTCCGGCGGCGATCCTGCAGGCCCTCCGCGACTATCGGATCTCGGAGGTGGCGACCAGGCGGTCCACCCGCGATTCGATGGGCATGGGTGAGACGGACCTGCTGGCTTTGCGCTACCTGCTGCGGGCTAAGGCGACAGGCGAACGGGTTGGCCCGAAGGATCTCAGCCGCGTCCTGGGCATCACCACCGCTTCCACAACGTCCCTGATCGACCGGCTGGTAGCAAGCGGGCATGTCCGGCGGGAGCCGCACCCGACGGACCGGCGCTCCCTTGTGATCGTGCCGACGGTGGCGACGGATTCCGAAGTCCGCGCCACGCTTGGACACATGCACCGGCGCATGATGGAGGTGGCAGAGTCCATGAGCGCGGAGGACGCCCGCGTGGTCATTACTTTCCTCCGCCGGATGAGCGCGGCCATCGGCGCCGAGCGGCATAACTAGCTCGTTTAACTAGTTATATGTATGCTTACTACTTGTTTTTTAGATCTCAACGAGAGTAGGCGCCGTGGCTGAATCCGCAACCCTGACCGGGGACCCTGCGACAGTGCTCCCGCGCGGCGCCCCGCTGCACTGCGGCGCACCCATGCAGTGGACCTCGCCGGAGCCGGCGATGCCCTCCTACTC
>NZ_CAKKMM010000304.1:0-5021 GCF_918698205.1 Microbacterium sp. Bi128
CGCCGACACCCTGCCGGCAGCGGAAGTAACCCTCGAGGCCGAGAAGGCCTCACTGCTCAAACAGCCCAAGGCGGTGTGGGCCACGGCCCTCGCGGCGGTGTTCGCCTTCATGGGGATCGGGCTGGTGGACCCCATCCTGCCGGCGATCGCCAAGAACCTGGACGCCTCGCCGAGCCAGGTGTCGCTGCTCTTCACAAGCTATTTCCTGGTGACCGCAGTCGCCATGCTGATCACCGGCTACGTCTCCTCCCGGATCGGCGGGAAGCGGACGCTGCTGATCGGGCTGGCGGTCATCGTCGTGTTCGCCTCCCTGTCCGGCACGTCCGGCAGCGTGGCCGAGCTCATCGGCTTCCGCGCCGGCTGGGGGCTGGGCAACGCCCTGTTCGTGGCCACGGCGCTGGCCGTGATTGTCGGCGTCGCAAGCGGCGGCGCCGGCACTGCGATCATCCTTTACGAGGCCGCACTCGGCCTGGGCATTTCCCTCGGCCCGCTCCTGGGCGCACTGCTGGGCGGCTGGCAGTGGCGCGCCCCGTTCTTCGGTACGGCCGTGCTGATGGCCTCCGCGTTCATCGCGCTCATTGCCCTGCTGCCCAAGACGCCGCTGCCCGAACGGAAAGTCCGGCTCCGGGATCCGCTGCTGGCCCTGGGGCACAAGGGGCTGCGGACGACGGCGGCCAGCGGCCTGTTCTACAACTACGGCTTCTTCACCGTCCTCGCCTTCACGCCCTTCATCCTCGGCATGGACGCCTACGGGATCGGCGGGGTGTTCTTCGGCTGGGGTGTGGCCGTCGCGGTCTTCTCAGTGTTTGCCGCCCCCGTGCTGCAGAACCGCTTCGGAGCGGTCCGGATCCTCACCGGCACGCTCGTCCTGCTGATGCTCGACCTTGTGGGACTGGGCCTGGCCGCCGGGCACTCGGTGCCGGCCGTCGTCGTCCTCGTGGTCATTTCCGGGGCGCTCCTGGGCATCAACAACACCATCTACACGGAGCTGGCCATGGGCGTGTCCGACTCGCCGCGGCCGGTGGCCTCGGCCGGCTACAACTTTGTACGCTGGATGGGCGGCGCCCTGGCACCGTTTGCCGCCGCGCAGCTGGGCGAGCACTTCGGCCCGCAGGTGCCCTTCTTCGCCGGCGCGCTGGCCATGGTGGCCGCCATTGCCGTCGTCTTCGGCGGACGCCGCTACCTGGCGGCGCACGAGCCGCACGTGGTGTAGCAACACCCGGTGTTGCGCAGAACCCGCTGAGGTGACAAAGAACGCCCATGCTTCCTCGCAAGCATGGGCGTTCTTTTGTCGGAACGCTGAAGGCGCGGCGGCCCTCACAGAAGCGCCGGCTCAGGCCCTGGCGGACTCTTTCGCGGATTCCTTGGCGGCTTCCTTTGCGGATCCCTTGGGCACGAACAGGGTTTCGGCCTGCTCCAGGGACATGCCGTTGGTCTCCGGGACCTTGAACATGACGAAGAAGAACGACGCCGCCGCGAACAGCGCGTACATGGCGTACGTCAGCGGCAGGGAGGCCGCGGCCATGACCGGGAAGCTCAGGGTGATGGCGAAGTTGGCGATCCACTGCGCGGCTGCGGCCAGGCCCAGGGCCCGGGCGCGGATCCGGGACGGGAAGATCTCCCCCAGCAGCACCCATACCAGCGGCCCCCAGGAGGCGCCGAAGCTGATGACGAACACGTTGGCGGCGACCAGCGCCGCCGGACCCCACGCCCCGGGCAGCGAGATTGCGTCGCCGGACCCGGTGGCCGAGCCGAAGGCCAGCGCCATGGTGCCCAGCGAGAGGGCCATGCCGATGGAGCCGGCCAGCATGATCGGACGGCGCCCGATCCGGTCCACCAGGGCGATTGCCACGAGCGTGACCAGGATGTTGGTGACGGCGGTGGCCACGGAGATGGTGAGCGAATCCTTTTCCTGGAAGCCCACGGCCTTCCACAGCGTGGTGGAGTAGTAGAAGATCACGTTGATGCCGACGAACTGCTGCAGCACGGACAGGATGATGCCGATCCAGACCACCGGCTGCAGGCCCAGGGCCTTGCCGCGCAGGGATCCCTTCTGGCCGGCAAGCTTGTCCTCGTCGATGGCCTTCTTGATGTCGCGCAGGTGCCGGTCCGAGTCCTCGTCCGGGGCGATCGACTTGAAGACCCTGAGGGCCTCCTCGTCCTTGCCCTGGAACACCAGGAACCGCGGCGATTCGGGCAGGGTGAAGGCGATCCAGCCGTAGACGACCGCGGGAACGGCGGCGGCCATGAACATCCAGCGCCACGCTTCCAAACCAAGCCACACGGCCTGGTCCGCGCCGCCGGCCGACGTCGCGAACACGGCGTCGGAGAGCAGGGCGGCGAAGATGCCGGTGGTGATCGCCAGCTGCTGCAGCGAGGCCAGGCGGCCCCGGACGTGGCGGGGGGAAATTTCGGAAATGTAGGCCGGCGCGATCACCGAGGCCAGGCCGATGCCGAGCCCGCCCACCAGACGCCAGAAGATCAGGTCCCAGACGCCGAACGCGAACCCGGTGCCGATGGCGCTGACCAGGAACAGCAGCGCGCCCAGCTTCATGGCCGGGATCCGGCCGTAGCGGTCGGCGATCTTGCCGGCCAGGTAGGCCCCTGCCGCGCAGCCGAGGAGGGCCACGGCGACGGCGAAGCCGGTCACGGCCTCGCTGAGGGCGAACTCGTCCTTGATCGCGTCGACGGCGCCGTTGACGACGGAGGAGTCAAAGCCGAAGAGGAAGCCGCCGACGGCGCCCGCTACGGCCAGCCAAATGACCCTTTTTGGGATCTTGGCGGCGGTCTGGTCATGGGTGGTGGTCATACGGCTCCCTTGGCAGTTCGCGGTCCACGGCCTTCGCCGCAACTACCCAGTCTTACACCCGCCCCCGCGTGCCCCCTGTCACAACCACTGGAAAGTGAGACGAAACATACACTTTGCCGCTGCTGCGGCTGAGGACAGACGACGACGGCCGGCAGTCCACAAGACTGCCGGCCGTCGTCGTGTTCCAGACCTCGGGACCGCCTAGTGGGCGGCGGCCACGGCGCCCTCCCGGGCAACCGCCTTCGGGTCCGTGAGTTTCTTGTTCGGCAGGGCGAACGTGATCAGAAAGGCGATGCCGGTGAGCACGGCGGCCGTGAGCATGACCGCGTCGATCGACTGCGCGAAGCCCTCGACGATGGGACGGGTGAGCGTCGAGTTGGCCGTGTGCAGCCAGCTGGTGTCGTTGAGCGAGTCGTTGCTGGCGCCGTTCTTGAAGAAGTCGTAGAGCTGGGCGTTGGCCGGGTCGGCGGCCACGGCCGGATCCTTGAGCACCTTGAGGTAGTCAGCATTCTGCGCGGCGTCCTTCATGCCCGTGGCGATCTTGTCCGCCGCGAGGCTGAAAAGCATCGAGATGAACACTGCCGTACCAACCGCGCCGCCCATGGAACGGAAGAACGCGGCGGAGGAAGTGCCCACGCCCATGTCCTTCGGGGGCACGGAGACCTGCATGGCCAGCGTCAGGGGCTGCATGCAGAAGCCCAGTCCCAGGCCGAAGAACACGGCGATGGCGCCGGGGACCCACAGCGGGGTGTCCACGCCGAGGGAGAGGCCCATGACGACGGCGGCCGCCGTCAGCGTTGCGGTGCCAAGGATCGGGAAGATCCGGTAGGTGCCCGAGGCCGAGATGGTCCGGCCCGCTGTGATGGAGCCGGTGAGGATGCCCACGGTGAAAGTGATCATCATGAGGCCGGCCTCGGTGGGGGTCAGGCCCTTGACCAGCTGCAGGTACATGGGCAGCATCGCGATGGCGCCGAACATGCCGATGCCGATGATGAAGTTCAGCAGCGAGGACAGGCCGAAGGTGATGTTCTGGAACAGCCGGAGCGGGATCAGCGCGTAGTCGGCGGCGTGCCGTTCGGCCAGCAGGAACGCGATGATGCCCACGACGCCGAGTGCGTAGCAGAGGTAGGAGTTCGCGGAGCTCCAGCCCCAGGTGCGGCCCTGTTCGGCCACGAGGAGGAGCGGCACAATGGCCAGCGTGATGGCCGCGGCGCCCCAGTAGTCGATCTTCTGCTTCACGTGCTTGGCGGGGAGGTGCAGGTACATGAACACCACCGTGAGGGCCGCGAGACCGATCGGGATGTTGATCAGGAACACCCAGCGCCAGCCGTCGATCCCGAGGATGGTTTCGGTGCCCGCGAAGGCGCCGCCGATCACCGGGCCCAGGACGGAGGAGATGCCGAAGACCGACATGAAGTAGCCCTGGTACTTGGCCCGGTCCTTGAGCGGCACGATGTCGCCGATGATTGTCAGGGCGAGGGCCAGGAGGCCGCCGGCGCCCATGCCCTGGATGCCGCGGGCAATGGCGAGCTCGGTCATCGAGTGGACCGAGCCGGCGTAGAGCGAACCGGCGAGGAAGATCACGATGGCGATGAGATACAGCGGGCGGCGCCCGAAGATGTCACTGAGCTTGCCGTAGAGCGGCGTGCTCACCGTGGAGGTGATGAGGTAGGCGGTGGTGGCCCAGGCCTGCAGGGAGAGGCCGTCGAGGTCGTTGGCGATCGTGTAGATCGAGGTGGACACGATCGTCTGGTCCAGCGAAGACAGGAACATGCCGAGCATGAGTCCCACCATGACGGTGATGGTCTGACGGTGGGTCAGGACCTCTCCCGCGGCGCGCACGGAGGTGGTTTTGGACATGACTGCTCCAAGGTGACGTGGGGGATTAAGCGGATAGTTGCTTTCAGTAACTATGTTACTGGCTGAATTGTTCCCGCCACTACCTCGGGGAGAAGAAAGTCCTTAGCGTTCGACCAGGATCCCGTCCGGATCGCACCAGATCATCACGCCGGGGCGGATGGCCACGCCGTCGATTTCCAGGGGCACGTCGATTGCCCCGGCGCCGTTCTTGGCGCTCTTGCGCGGGTTGCTGCCCAGTGCCTTGACCCCGAGCGGCAGCCCCGCGATGGCGAGCCGGTCCCGGATGGCACCGTTGATAACGACGCCGGCCCAGCCGTTCGCGACGGCGCTCGCCGCGATCATGTCCCCCATC
>NZ_CAKKMM010000305.1:0-4999 GCF_918698205.1 Microbacterium sp. Bi128
GAGGGAGGGCCTGGAATGCTACCGGACCTTCGTCCGCGGGCTGCTGGACATCACCGACAACCTGGTCACCACCGCCCACGGCGAAACAGTGGTGCCTCCGGCGCGAGTGGTGCGGCACGACGTCGACGACTATTACCTCGTGGTGGCGGCGGACAAGGGAACAGCGTCATTTTCGGACGCTGCGAACGCGGTGGCCGCGGAGTACGGCTTCTGGCTGGGCGATGCCTTCGCGTCCGGCGGGACCGCGGGCTATGACCATAAGCAGATGGGCATCACGGCCCGCGGGGCCTGGGAATCGGTGAAACAGCATTTCCGCGAACTCGGGATGGACTGCCAGGCAGAGGACTTCACAGTTGCCGGCATCGGCGATATGGGCGGCGACGTCTTTGGGAACGGGATGCTCCTCTCCCGCCACATCCGGCTGGTGGCGGCTTTCGATCACCGCCACATCTTTCTTGACCCGGCGCCGGATGCGGGGGCCTCGTTCGAGGAACGGCGGCGGCTCTTTGCCCTCCCCCGCTCATCTTGGGCGGACTACGATCCAGCACTGATCAGCGAGGGCGGTGGTGTCCATTCCCGCCGGGCCAAGTCCATCAGCATCACTGAACAGGTCAGGAGCTCTCTGGGCCTGGAACCGGGCACCGTGTCCCTGCCGCCACACGCTCTGCTTCAGGCCATCCTCCGGGCGCCCGTGGACCTGCTGTACAACGGCGGCATCGGAACTTACATCAAGGCCTCATCAGAGGCCAACACCGGGGTTGGCGACAAGGCGAACGACCCCGTCAGGGTCAACGGCAATGAGGTGCGGGCGAAGATCATCGCCGAGGGCGGGAACCTCGGAATCACGCAGCTCGGACGGATCGAGGCCGCCCTGGCAGGCGTCCTGCTCAATACCGACGCCATCGATAATTCAGCCGGCGTGGACTGCTCGGATCATGAAGTAAACATCAAGATCTTCGTGGACCGGATGATCGCGGCGGGAAAGATGCCGTCGCCGGAACGCGCCGGCTTCCTGCATTCCCTCACGGACGAGGTGGCCCGCCTTGTGCTGGCCAACAACGCGGACCAGAATGTCCTGCTCTTCAACGACCGGCACCTGGTGCGGGAATGGAGCCCGGGCTTCGAACGGACCATGGACTGGCTCGAGAACGCCACGGACCTTGACCGCAAGCTGGAGGGCCTGCCAAGCAACGAACAACTCAGGGAACGGCTGCGGTCAGGTGAGGGCCTGACCGCGCCGGAACTGTCGGTGCTGGCCGCCTACGCAAAGATCGAACTGGCAGCGGAGCTCAACGCCAGCGACCTTGCCGATGACCCGTGGTTCCGGCGCGTGCTCCGCGGCTATTTTCCACGCCAGCTGTCCGAACGCTTTGAAGCAGAGCTGGCGGACCACCCGCTGCGCCGCCAGATCGTGTGCACAGTGGTGGCCAACGACATGATCAATCTCGGCGGAATCACCTTCGCCTTCCGTGCCATCGAGGAAACCACTGCCACCGCCGCCGCCGTTGCCAGGGCCTTTGTGGTGGCGCGCGAGGCCTACGACCTGCCGTGGATCGTCACCCGGCTGGCCGCACTCCCCGCCGGATATCCCACCGAACACGTCGCCGAGGCGACGCTGCACATGCGCCGGATCCTCGACCGGGCCACGCGATGGTACGTGACGCATGACCATCGCGACCAGCCCGTGGCCGCGGCCTTGGACAGGATCATGCCCACCCTGGAACTGCTGCGGACCCGAACATTGGACTACCTCCGCGGCTCCGACCTGGACCGTGTGGAAGACAGAGTCACGCACTGGGCCGCCGTGGGGATGCCCCGGGAGCTGGGCCTGCGCGCCTCGGACCTGTTGGAGAGTTTCGGATTGCTGGACATCTCCCTGATCTCCGAACAGGTGCGCGAACCCATCCCCACTATTGCTGACCTGTACTACGCGGTGTTCCAGCGCATCGGCGCCGCGAACCTGCTGCTCAGCATCACCGACCTGCCCCGGCAGAGCCGCTGGGAGTCTCTCGCGCGGGCAGCCCTGCGCGACGATGTGTATTCCGCCGTAGCCGACATGACCGTCTCGGTAATGGCGACAACCCAGGGCCTGAATGCCACCGACGCCGGCACGTCCGATGCCGTGGAGCGCATCGTGGCCTGGGAACGCGGGCACCAGGAGCAGCTGGCACGGATCAAGGACACCTTCGCGGAAGTGACCAAACCGGGCCAAGTGGATATCGCCTCGATCTCCGTGGCGCTGAAACTCCTGCGGACACTGGTGCGCCGCTAGGCTGTGGCCGTCGCCACGTCGACCCGGAAAGTCGAGCCGGAAGCCGCAACTGCACTGCCATCCGCCCACAGTTCTCGCGACGCTTACCGGCAGGAAACACAGCCGAAACCGCTGGTGCCTAGCCTTGGACTGCATAACACTTCGGCGAATCGAGGCAGTGATGCAGACCAACCCGCGGCTCAACATCCGTCAGGTCACTTGGGCGAACCCCGTCGGAGCGGACCTGAGGGCAGCCCAGCAGGCGGAACTCGAGGCCCGCTTCGGCCGGCCCGACCACGAACCCGGCCCGCCGCCGTCGGAAGCGGACACGGCGGTGTTCCTGGTGGCGCACGACAAAGCCTCAGGCCAGCCGGTGGGCTGCGGCGGCCTTCGCATGCTGGACGCCACCACCGCTGAAATCAAACGCCTCTACGTACTGCCCTACACCCGTGGCTCAGGAGTGGCGAGCTCCATCCTCGCGGCCCTCGAAGCCCACGCCCACGCGCTGGGAATCACCACCCTGACTGCGGAGGCCGGCTCGGTGCAGACCGACGGCCGGCAGTTCTACGAGAACTCGGGCTTCGTTTCCGTGCCGAACTTTGGGCCTTATGTAGGCCTGGTGCACTCGTACTGCTACGCGAAGCCGATCGATTCGCACAGCGCCGCGCACACCGCCATGGCGTGAGGCCGCGCGCCGCCCCGGGCCGGCTGCGTCACACAACGCCGCCGGTCACGGAGTCGGCTAACCTCGCACTATGGAATCGGCCGACATCACCTTTCGCACCCGCAAATGGGTGCGGCCCGAGGACCTCAACGCCAACGGCACCCTGTTCGGCGGGAGCCTGCTGAAGTGGATCGACGAGGAGGCGGCCATCTACGCCATCCTGCAGCTGGGCAACGGCCGGGCCGTCACCAAATACATCTCCGAAATCAACTTCGTCAGCTCCGCGGTCCAGGGCGACCTGATCGAAATGGGCCTGACCGCGACCCGTTTCGGCCGGACATCGCTGACCATGCGGGCCGAAGTCCGGAACATGATCACGCGCCGCAGCATCCTCACCATTGATGAGATCGTCTTCGTGAACCTGAGCCCGTCCGGCAAGCCAGAGCCGCACGGCTATACCGAGATCACCTACGACCGGGACCGGATTCCAACGCACCATCTGACCGAGACCCTGGACCAGGACTAGCCAAGCCCAGCAGCGCGTCCCGCACAGGCTGGCCCCGCTCCGCCAGGGCCAGCCGCATCACGGCCGACGACGCCCACCGCAACGCCTGCGTGCGGAGGTGGCGCGCCCGGTTGTAGGCGCCCAGCGCCTCGTCCACGGGCCGGGTATTGAGCAGCGCCGCGAGGGTCACGGCATCGACCAGCGCCTCGCAGGCACCCCGGCCAAGGTTGGGTGTCATCGCGTGGGCGGCATCCCCGAGGAGTGCCACCCGGGCGCGGACATAGCTGCCAAGCGGCGGCGTCGTCCAGATCCGCTGCACCAGGGTTGTTTCCGGTTCCGCAGCGGCCAGGACGTCGCGGATGCCCGGGGCGTAGCCTGCGTAGCGGGCGCGGGTTTCCGCCAGGACCGCGGCGACGTCGAGGCTTCCGTGTCCCGCCCCGGAGCGGAACGCCGCGTACCAGTTGGTCCCGGCCGCCGCGGGACCAATCCCGAAGAGCTGCCCGCGGCCCCAGTATTCGCCCGTGTGCCCCCGCCACAGCGATCCGGGAACCACGCCGCGGACCGCGAGGTAGCGGGTGTACCGGGCACCGGAGCGGGCACCCCAGCAGCTGCGGCGCACCGCGCTGTGGACACCGTCAGCGCCCACCACGAGGCCGGCAGGACCGGGACGGACGACGTCGAGGCGGCCGGACACCCGGCGCACGCTGGCCGGGACTGCACCGTCGAGGAGCCGGACGAGATCAACCCGGGAGACGCCGATCAGCCCCGTCGCCTGCGCTGATGTCCATGCCCTGCCGGAGGCCGCCCGGACGGTCATGCCGTCGATCACCGGGCTGGCCTCCCTGACGGCGTCCAGGATGCCCAAATCGCCGAGGGCGCGCTGGGCCGCGGGCCACATGGCCAAGGATGTCCCCACGGTCGGGAGCCCGCACCGCTGTTCTGTGACCGTGACCTCGAAACGCGCGGGATCCAGCCGGGCTGCAAGAGCCAGCCCGGCGATGCCGCCGCCGATGATGGAAACAGCCTGCGGGCGGGGCCGATCAGGCGGTTGTTCGGTCAGGTCCAGAAGTCGTCTGCCTTGGCCGTGTCCTCGAAGAACTCCCGCCCTTCCGCGATCTGTCCGTCGCGAACCACGAACGTGATGACGGTAGGCATGTCCAGGGTTTTGCCGTTGGCTTCCCCGTGGGTTTGCTGGATCGCGACCGTGTGGTTTTCCCCGCCGACGATGTCCTCGACGTTGGCTTGGAAGTGACCTTGGGTGCGCGCGCCCAGTTCACCGAAGTACGCCAGAATCGCGTCGCGGCCCTGTTTGGTTCCGGATAGCACGCCGCTTCCGGCAACGTGCCAGACTGCGTCCTCCGCGAACAGGTCGCTGAGGGTCGCCATATCCCCTGCGTTGAAGGCCGTGTAACCCCGCCGGACCAGTTCAACATTCTCTTCGGTTCCCATGATCGGACACCTCTCCATCGTCCTTGTCGGGTCGTGCTGGGACGGTTCAAGGCTAGTCCTGGCCCCGGTGCCTGTCGACGGAAAATATGAGCCCCGCCGGGCCGCCGGCCTAGCTGTACTGCCCAGGGAG
>NZ_CAKKMM010000306.1:0-4998 GCF_918698205.1 Microbacterium sp. Bi128
GCCTTGGACTCCGCGGCGTTCAGCGGTGAGAGGCTTTCGCCTTCCTCGGTGAAGCCGTTGATGAACGGCTGGGCTGAGGGCGCGCCGATGCGGGCCTTTTCAGTAGTGATGTCAGTCATTAACCGACCGATCCTTCCATCTGCAGTTCAATCAGTCGGTTCAGCTCGAGGGCGTATTCCATCGGCAGTTCGCGGGCAATCGGCTCGATGAAGCCGCGGACGATCATCGCCATGGCCTCGTCTTCGCGCATGCCGCGGGACATCAGGTAGAACAACTGCTCCTCGCTGACCCGCGAGACCGTGGCCTCGTGGCCCATCGTGACGTCGTCCTCGCGGATGTCGATGTACGGGTAGGTATCCGACCGGCTGATGGTGTCCACCAGGAGGGCGTCGCAGCGGACCGTGTTGGCCGAGTGCTTGGCGCCTTCGCGGACCTGGACCAGGCCGCGGTAGGCAGCACGGCCGCCGCCGCGGGCCACGGACTTGGAGATGATCGAGCTCTTGGTGTTGGGCGCGATGTGGACCATCTTGGAGCCGGTGTCCTGGTGCTGGCCTTCGCCGGCGAACGCGATGGACAGGGTCTCGCCCTTGGCGCCTTCGCCCACGAGGTAGACGGCCGGGTACTTCATGGTGACCTTGGAGCCGATGTTGCCATCGATCCACTCCATGGTGGCGCCCTCTTCGCAGATGGCGCGCTTGGTCACCAGGTTGTACACGTTGGTGGACCAGTTCTGGATGGTCGTGTAGCGGACGCGGGCGCCCTTCTTCACGATGATTTCCACGACGGCGGAGTGCAGCGAGTCCGAGGTGTAGATCGGCGCGGTGCAGCCTTCGATGTAGTGGACGTAGGAGTCCTCGTCGGCGATGATCAGCGTGCGCTCGAACTGGCCCATGTTTTCCGTGTTGATGCGGAAGTAGGCCTGCAGCGGGATGTCCACGTGGACGCCCTTGGGCACGTACACGAAGGAACCGCCGGACCAGACGGCCGTGTTCAGCGACGCGAACTTGTTATCGCCCACCGGGATGATGGTGCCGAAGTACTCCTGGAAGATCTCCGGGTGTTCGCGCAGCGCGGTGTCGGTGTCCAGGAAGATGACGCCCTGGGCTTCCAGGTCCTCGCGGATCTGATGGTAGACCACTTCAGACTCGTACTGGGCGGCGACGCCGGAGACGAGGCGGCTGCGCTCGGCTTCCGGGATGCCCAGCTTCTCGTAGGTGTTCCGGATGTCCTCGGGCAGGTCCTCCCAGGTGGCGGCCTGCTTCTCGGTGGAGCGCACGAAGTACTTGATGTTGTCGAAGTCGATGCCGGACAGGTCCGCGCCCCAGGTGGGCATGGGCTTGCGGTCGAAGTACTTCAGGCCCTTGAGCCGGAGGTCGAGCATCCATTCCGGCTCGTTCTTCTTGGCCGAAATATCGCGAACAACGTCCTCATTGATGCCGCGGCGGGCGTTGGCCCCGACGTCGTTCTTGTCGGCCCAGCCGTACTCATAGGTGCCAATTCCGTGGAGCTCGGGATTCTTTTCCAGAATCTCCGAAATCACAGTAGAGTCAGCAACCTTCTTCTCTGATAGTTGGTCCGTCATCACGGCCTTTCTTGGAGATGGTTGGATACTTCGTCCGGGTTGACCGGTGCAGCGGGACTGGGAGTCCCGACGGCGGCCGGACGGCCCGTAGGTATGTGGGTGGTGCAGACGTGCCCGCCGCGCGCCAGGGTGGACAGCCGGCGCACATCGACGCCGACCAGCCGGGAGAACACTTCGGTCTCCACGTCGCAGAACACGGGGAACTGGGCAGCCAGGTGCTGGATGGGGCAGTGCCCCTGGCAGAGCTGGACGCTGGAGAGCGCCGCCGGGAGCGGGGCCTTGGCTTCGATCGACTGCGCCGAGGCGACGAACCCGTCGCGGCTCAGCGCCGCGGAGAGAGCCTGGGCGCGGGCCGTGATGTCCGGTCCGGCCTGCTCGATCTCCGGTGCGTAGCGGCGTTCCATGTCGGCGAACCGCTCGACGGCGAACTGCCGGACCGCCTCGGGGCCGGCCGCCTCGCCGAGTCGGCGCAGCGCCACGGAGGCGATGTCGAGGTAGTCGTTGCCCAGGTTCGACTGGCCCTGGGAGCTCAGGACGTAGCGGCGGGCGGGCCGTCCGGCGCCGGCACCGGCGCGGGCAACCCGCTTGACCTCAATCACTCCGGTGCGCGCGAGGTGGTCCAGGTGGCGGCGCACGGCGGCCGGAGTGAAGCCCAGGAGGTCGCCGAGTTCGGCCGCGCTGATGGGTCCGTGCTCCAGCACCGCGTTCAGGACGCGGTCACGCGTGCGCTCTTCGGCGTCGTGCGTGTGGGTGCCGGCAGCCGCGGGAACGGCGTCCGGAACGGCCGCCACGTGTACCCGGGCAGGCCGGACGCGCGCGGCGCCGCGCCCGGACGGGACTGCGGACGCAGCGGCTCCGGACACAGGGCCTCCGGACACAGCTGCTCCAGACACAGCGGCTCCGGACACAAGGGGGCTCATGGAATACACAACACAATCATGTCGTAATTTAGTCCGGCATTCCAGTAAGGCATGGCTTGCCTGCGGGACGCCCCCTCCGGGGAGCCGACGTACTACATCGCGTAGAATGCTGTGGTGCGATCTCCCGAATCCCCCGTTCTGACCATCAGCGGGCTTGTCAAGGATGTTGGTCCACTGCCCACCCTCGACGGCAAGATGCTGCGCGTGGTCAGCGGCCTTTCCCTCATCGCCGAACGCGGCCAAGTCACGGCCCTGCTCGGCGCCAATGGCGCGGGCAAGACCACCACCATCGAATGCGCCCAGGGGCTGCAAAAGCGCACCGCCGGCGCCATCAGCCTACTCGGCCACGATCCGGATTCGGCCGGCGCGGGCCTCCGCGCCCGGGTGGGCGTGATGCTGCAGGACGGCGGCCTGCCGCCGTCGGCCCGGCCCATCCCCCTGCTGCGGCACATCGCAGGCATGTACCAGGACCCGTGGCCGGTGGATGAACTCATCGGCCGCCTGGGCATCGACTCCTTCAGCCGCACCAACGTGCGGCGCCTGTCCGGCGGGCAGAAACAGCGCCTCGCCCTGGCCGCGGCGCTGGTCGGCAATCCGGAGGTCCTGTTCCTCGACGAGCCCAGCGCGGGCCTCGACCCGCAGTCCCGCCAAATGGTCTTCGATCTCATCTCCGAACTGCGGAACAGCGGCATGGGCATCATCCTGACGACGCACCTGATGGACGACGCCCAGCGGCTGGCGGACTACGTCTACATCATCGACGCCGGCCGCAACGTCGCCGAGGGCACCGTCGCCCAGCTCCTGCGCCACCAGCTCCCGGTGGGCGACGCGTCGCAGCACATCCGCACCTTGTTGTTCGAAACCGAACCAGGCCTGGACTTCGCCGGCGTGCTGCCCGACGGCGTCGACGTCACCGAGGCGCGGGCCGGCAGTTACGCCGTGACCGGAGCCCTGACCCCCGCCGACCTCGCCGCGATCACCGCGTGGTGGGCCCAGCGCGGAATCATGCCCAGCTCTCTGAGCCTTGAAGCGCGCAGCCTCGAGGACGTCTTCCTGGACATCTCCGGAAGGGAGATCCGATGAACCGCGTAACAGGTGGTGCCCCGCTGGAGAGCGCACGCCGTGCCGGCGCGCCCCCCGCCGCGCATGGCAGCGCGCCCGCTTCCCTGCTGCGCCGCATCCTGCTGCAGGGGCAGTACGAAACAGTCACCATGCTCAGGAACGGCGAGCAGCTGATCCTCGCGATCGTGCTGCCGCTGCTGGCCATGGTCGGGCTGACCGTGACGCCGCTGCTGGACGGGCTCGGTTCGAGCCGCATCAATGTCGCCGTCCCCGGCATCCTGGCCCTGTGCGCCATGTCCACGGCCTTCACCGGGCAGGGCATCTCCACCGGCTTCGACCGCCGCTACGGCGTTCTGCGCTTTCTTTCCACGACACCCCTGGGCCGCACCGGCCTGATTGCGGGGAAGGTCCTGGCCGTCCTGGCGGTGCTGTTCCTGCAGGTGCTCATCGTGACCGCGGTGGCCGTGCTGCTGGGCTGGCAGCCCAATCCCGCGGGCTGGCTGCCCGGGCTGGCCATCCTGATCCTCGGCGCCGCCGCCTTCACGGCACTCGGGCTGCTGGTCGCCGGGACGGTCCGGCCGGAGGCGACCCTGGCCATCACCAACCTGCTCTGGATCCTGCTCGGCGCGCTGGGCGGAATCGTGATTCCGGCCGAACGGCTCCCGGCGCTGGCCCAGGCTGTGGTGCATTTCCTCCCCTCCGGCGCGCTGGGCCAGGCGCTGAGGGATGCTTTCCTGTACGGCAGCGTCAATGGTGCCGCCGTTCTTGTCCTGCTGCTCTGGACGGCGATCGCCGGCGGCGCAGCAACCCGTTGGTTTAAGTGGAATTGAGAAAACTGTGAGCACGGCGTCACGAACTCCCCGGATTGTCTCCGGAATCACCTCCCGGCTGCCAGTCCGCGTCGATAAGACGGTCAGGCGGCTGGCCGTGCTGTCCCTCATTGGCCAGATCGTCCTGGTGGTGACCGGCGGTGCCGTCCGCTTGACGGCCTCGGGCCTTGGCTGCCCCACGTGGCCGCGCTGCACGGAGGGATCCCTGACGACCACCCCGGAAATGGGGATGCACGGAATCATCGAATTCGGCAACCGGCTCCTGACGTTTGCGCTGGCGGCCGTCGCCGTGATGATGCTGGTCTATCTGTGGAACCTCCGCAAGGAGCGCCGCGACCTCTTCCTGCTGGCCCTCGGCCTGCTCGCCAGCATCCCGGCCCAGGCCGTCATCGGCGGCATCACGGTGCTGACCCAGCTGAACCCATGGGTCGTAGGCCTGCACTTCCTCGTGTCCATGGCCCTCGTGGTCCTGGCGACCCTTCTGGTGAACCGGGCGTACGGCCGCACGGGCAAGGCCCGGACCGTGCAGCTTCCCGCCCTGCCGGGCGTTGCCCGCCCGGTGATGACCGCCGTCGCGGTCCTCTCCGCCGTCGCGGTCTGCCTC
>NZ_CAKKMM010000307.1:0-4965 GCF_918698205.1 Microbacterium sp. Bi128
ACACGGCTCTCCGCGACCGACCCGCGTCCTTGTCGGTCGCCGCCGACAACCCGCGGGCGCACGCGTTCTACCGCCGCAACGGGTTCAGGCCCGACGGGACCGAGTCGTCGTTCGGTCCGATTCCGCGCACCGTTCGACTGATCCGCTGAGCGCCGGGACGGGATTTTCCCGGTCATCGATCCCAGCACCGTGGCGCGCCTCACGATCACACGCCTGCCAGACTTTCTCCGTGACCCTCCGCATCGCCACCGTTCAAGCCGAGGCGATGCCCGGCGACCTCGACGCCAACCTGTCGCGCGCTGCGGGCTGGATCGAACGAGCCGCCGCGCAGGACGTCGACGTCATCGTCTTCCCCGAGGCGTTCACGACCGGTTACGACGCCGCCGTCTTCGCCGGCGCGCTCCCGGACGCCGCCGACACCCGCTGGCTGGCGACGGTTCAGCAGGCCGTCGACCGCACCGGCATCGTCGCGATCCTCAACACCGCGCTCGACCGCGGCGACCGCCGCACTCTGACTGACATGATCGTCGTCCCGGGCGATCCCCCGGTCGTGGCGTACGACAAGCAGCACCTGTACGACAGCGAGCGCACCGTCTTCGCCGCGGGCGACGCCGGGTTCTCGTTCGCGGTGAATGACCTGCGCCTCGCGCTGTCGGTCTGCTACGACGCGAACTTTCCCGAGCACGCTGCTGCGGCCGCGGCGGCGGGTGCCCACGTCTACGTGAACAGCGGAGCGTACTTCCCGGGTGGCGCACACTGCCGCGACCTCCACTACGCCGCGCGCGCCCTCGACAACGGCGTGTACGTCGTGTTCAGCGGCCTGGTCGGCGGGACGAGCCACTTCATCGGCGGCTCGGCGATCTTCGACCCGAAGGGCCGACGCATCGCCGCGGTCGGCGACGTCGAGGGGCTGGCGATCGCCGACCTCGATCGCGACGAGATCGTGCGCACCCGCGACAACCAGAGGATGTGGGCCGATCGTCGCTCAGAGCTCGGCCCGCAGCACACGCTCGGACCGCTCACCGGCGCCGCACCCGACTCCGAATGGCGGAAGCCCCCGTCCCGAAGGACGAGGGCTTCCGCCAGGACGGCTGCGACTTAGCGCGAGCCACCGAAGTTCTTGAAGCGCTGGTTGAACTTCTCGACACGACCGGCCGAGTCCATGATGCGCTGCTTACCCGTGTAGAAGGGGTGCGAGGCAGACGAGATCTCCACGTCGATGACGGGGTACTCCACACCGTCCAGCTCGATCGTCTTGTCGCTCGAGACGGTCGAACGGGTGAGGAAGGTGTCGCCCGAACCGAGGTCGCGGAACACGACGGCCTTGTACGTGGGGTGGATGTCAGTCTGCATGGGAGGTCCTTTGAGGAGTGGTGCCCTGGATTCTGCCAGGACGGTCAAAGTCTGCGGCGCCGGAGGCACCAAAGGACGAGTCTACCAGGCTCCGCGCGCGCGGACGACGCTCAGGACGTCGCGCGAGCGGCGTACCGTCCGGCGTCCTGTGTCAGCGTGATCGGGACACCGAACGTCGCCGTCAGATTCTCGGCCGTGAGCGCTTCGGCGAGCGGTCCGGATGCCACGACCTCGCCGTCGCGCAGCAGCAGGACGTGGGTGAACCCGACGGGGATCTCCTCGACGTGGTGCGTGACCATGATCATCGCCGGAGTGGTCAGCGCCTGCGCGTAACCGGAGAGCAGCGACAGGAGCTCTTCGCGGGCGCCGAGATCGAGGCTCGCCGTGGGCTCGTCGAGGAGCAGCAGCTCGGGGTCGGTCATGACGGCACGGGCGATTTGCACGCGCTTCTGCTCACCGTCCGAGAGCGTGCCGAACGTCCGGTCGGCGAGGTGGTCGAGGCGCCACTCGGCGAGGACGCGCAGCGCTCGGCGCTCGTCGATGTCCTCGTACTGCTCGCGCCACCGGCCGGTCACCGAGAACGCCGCGGTCAGCACGACGTCGAGGACGGTCTCCTCCGGCGGGACGCGACGGGCCATGGCCGACGAGGCGAAGCCGATACGCGGGCGCAGCTCGAACACGTCGGTGCGACCCAGTCGCTCGCCGAGGATGGTCACGGCACCCGAGGTGGGGTGCAGGAGCGTGTCGGCGAGCTGCAGAACGGTGGTCTTGCCGGCGCCGTTCGGGCCGAGCACCACCCAGCGTTCATCGTCCGAGACGGTCCAGTCGAGGTGGGACACGATGTCCCGGGCGTTCCGGCGGACGACGACGTCGGAGAACTCCAGAACCTGCGGCATGCCCCCCAGCCTAACGGCCCGGGCGGACGAACTCCGGCGCGCCACCCCACTCTGGGGACGCGCGCCGCACCCCATCTACCGACCCGCGACCTCCGCGTACAGCGCCGCGGTGGTCTGGGCGATCGCGGCCCAGCTGAAGTCCTCGATCGCCCGGGCGCGACCGGCTTCGCCGTACTGCGCCGCGCGCGCGGCATCCCTCACCACTTCGGTGAGGACACGCGCCAGATCGTCGACGAAACGCTCGGGATCCACGGGCGTGCCGGTGCCGTCCTGCACCTGCTCGATCGGCACGAGTCGCCCGGTGACACCGTCGACGACCACTTCGGGGATGCCACCGGTGGCGGTACCGACGACGGCGGCGCCGCACGCCATCGCCTCGAGGTTGACGATGCCGAGGGGTTCGTAGACGGAGGGGCACACGAACGTCGTCGCCGCGGTGAGGATCGCGCACAGCTCGTGTCGGGGCAGCAGGCGGTCGATCCAGACGACGCCCTCGCGCGTGGCCTGCAGCCCGCGGACGAGCTCTTCCACCTCGGCGAGGATCTGCGGGGTGTCGGGCGCGCCGGCGCACAGCACGAGCTGCACCTCGGGCGGCAGCTTCTCGGCCGCGCGCAGCAGGTACGGCAGCCCCTTCTGCCGCGTGATGCGTCCGACGAACACGACCGACGGACGCGCGGGGTCGATTCCGGCCTCGGCGAGGAACGCGTCGTCCGTGACGGGATGCCACGCCTCGGTGTCGATGCCGTTGTAGATGACGCGGACCTTGTCGGGGTCGAGCGACGGGTAGCTGCGCAGGATGTCCTGGCGCATGCCCTCGCTCACGGCGACGACGGCCGCCGCCCCTTCGTAGGCCGTCTTCTCGATGAAGCTCGACACCGCATAGCCGCCGCCGAGCTGCTCGGCCTTCCACGGCCGCAGCGGCTCGAGACTGTGCGCGGTGACGACGTGGGGGATGCCGTGCAGCAACGAGGCGAGATGCCCGGCGAAATTCGCGTACCAGGTGTGGGAGTGCACGACGTCGGCTCCGGCCACGTCGGAGACGATCTCGAGATCGGTGCCGAGAGTCTGGATCGCGCCGTTGGCGGAGGCGAGCTCCGCGGGCACCGCGTACGACGTCGTGTCGGCCTCGTCGCGCGCCGCGCCGAAAGCCCGCACCTGCACCTCGGTCCCCTCGGCGCGCAGCGCCCGGACCAGCTCCGTCGCGTGGACGCCCGCTCCCCCGTAGATCTCCGGCGGGTACTCCTTGGTGACGACGTCGACGCGCATGAGACGAACCGTACAACACGCGAACCACCCGGTTCGACGTATAGCCCAGGGGATTTTCGCACCCTAGGGTGGTGCCATGCCTGCAGCGCCGAAGGTCTTCGGAATCATCCTCGCCGGCGGCGAGGGAAAACGACTCATGCCCCTGACGGCCGACCGCGCGAAACCGGCCGTTCCTTTCGGAGGCCAGTACCGCCTGATCGACTTCGCGATCTCGAATCTCATCAATTCGGGACTTCGCCAGCTCGTCGTGCTCACGCAGTACAAGTCGCACAGCCTCGACCGCCACATCTCGCAGACGTGGCGCATGTCACCGATGCTCAACGCGTACGTGGCATCCGTTCCCGCCCAGCAGCGCCTGGGCAAGCGGTGGTTCTCGGGATCGGCCGACGCGATCCTGCAGAGCATGAACCTCATCCGCGACGAGAAGCCCGACATCGTCGTGGTGATCGGCGCCGACCACGTGTACCGCATGGACTTCGGGCAGATGCTCGAGGCGCACATCGCCTCGGACGCGCGGGCCACGGTCGCCGGCATCCGTCAACCGATCTCGCTGGCGAACCAGTTCGGCGTCATCGACACCGACCCGGCCGACCCCACGATGATCCGCGCGTTCCTCGAGAAGCCGCAGAACCCGACGGGCCTCGCCGACGCCCCGCACGAGGTGCTCGCGTCGATGGGCAACTACATCTTCGACGCGGACGCGCTCGTCGAGGCCGTCACGCACGACGGCGAGCTGCCGACCTCCGCGCACGACATGGGCGGCGACATCGTCCCGTACTTCGTCAACCGCGGCGAGGCGGCCGTGTACGACTTCCAGCGCAACGACGTCCCCGGCTCGACGCCGCGCGACCGGTCATACTGGCGCGACGTCGGCACGATCGAGTCGTTCTACGACGCCCACATGGATCTCATCTCGACTCTGCCGATCTTCAACCTCTACAACACCGACTGGCCGATCTACTCGCAGACCTTCAACGCCCCGCCGGCGAAGTTCGTCCGCGACTCGGTCGGCCGCATCGGCAACGCGATCGACTCGATCGTGTCGCTCGGCTCGGTGCTGTCCGGAACCCACCTCGAACGCAGCGTCGTCGGACCGTGGGCACTCGCCGGCGGCGGCTCGACGATCACCGATTCGGTCCTCTTCGACGGGGTTCAGGTGGGCGCGGGAGCGCGCATCCACCGCGCGATCCTCGACAAGAACGTCACGCTCGCACCCGGATCCACGATCGGTGTCGATCGCGAACACGACCTGGCCCGCGGCTTCACCGTCACCGAGACCGGGATCACCGTGGTCGGCAAGGACGTCCGGGTCGAAGGCTGAGCCCGGATGCCGAAAGGGGCGGCGACCGTGATGGTCGCCGCCCCTTCGTCGTCCGCGCGGGTCAGACGCCGACGCGGGCGAACGCGTCGCGGCTGATGCCCTGCGAGAGCACGAGCTTCGACCACTCCC
>NZ_CAKKMM010000308.1:0-4938 GCF_918698205.1 Microbacterium sp. Bi128
TGCCGGTAGTGCCCGATGGATGCCGCGTTCCCGGCATCCTTCAACAGGCGCTGTCGACGCACGACCTCGCCCTGGATGCTCGCGCGGGCGCGCTCGGTCAGCTGGGGGTCGTCGGCGAGGTTGTCGATGATGCCCGCGACGTGCGGCAGACGGGCGAACGGGGCGAACGCCGCACCGCCCTTGTAGTCGACGAGGATCATGCTGAGGTCGTCCGGCGCGTGCGTCAGCGCCAGGCCTAGGATGAGCGTGCGCAGCAGCTCGCTCTTCCCCGAACCGGTCGCGCCGATGCAGATGCCGTGCGGGCCCATGCCGAGCTGCGCCGACTCCTTGAGGTCGAGCAGCACGGGGCCGCCGCGGTCGTCGACGCCGATCGGCACGCGCAAGAATTCCGCTGCACTGCGCGTGCGCCACGCGGCGGAGGTGTCGATGGCATCCACGTCGCCGACACCGAGCAGTTGCGTGACATCGGGCGCGAGCGCCGTGCCGGCGTCTTCCGCCGAGGTGCGCGTGAGGCGCAGGCCTGCGAGCGGGCGAGCGACGATCTCGAGCGCCGCGGGGGTGACGGGATCGACCCGGATGCCACTGACCGCCGCCTCACCCGACGACGGGGTCTCGATGGTCGCCGTGCCGCCCTCGACCGTGACGCGGACGGCGACGGTCGTCGGTTCCTTCAGGCGGTCATCGACGAGGTGCACGACCGTCACTCCGAGGGCGGTGAGGTCGAGAGCGGCATCCAGGCGGGGAACGGGAGAAGCGGCGTGATCGGCTTCGTCGACGAAGATCACCAGGCGCCCGGGCTTCGTGCGCCGGCCCGCACGGCGCGAAGCGGCGGCGGTCGCGACGCGGTCGCGCAGCTCGTCGCGCAGCAGCGACAGCAGTTCGGGCAGGCTCGGCGCCACCCGACGGGCGGTGACGGCTCCGGCGGGCGGGGTGTCGCCCGACAGGTGGGGCAGCAGGTCGAGCCCGTGCCAGTCGTCGCGCTGTGCGGGGGCGATGGCGGCCGCGATGTGCACGTCGTCGGGGGAGTGGAACGCCGCGATCTGGGCGGCCATCGCCCGCGCGACGCGCAGCGTGTCGTTCCGCGCGCCGACGAGCGAGACCTGGCCGCCGCGTTCGAGGTCGACGGTGGCGGGCATGCCCTGCGAGATACCGGCCAGGCGCACCATGCGCTCGGCCGATTCGCGCATCACCGGGTCGAACGGCTGCACCGGGTTCTGCTCGGGGGGCAGGGCCACCTCGACCGCGCGCAGGTCGCCGGTGCCGATGCGCACGCGCAGGAAGTCGGCATCGCCGGGGCGCCGCTCCCACCGCCGTGCCGGGTCGGCCGCGATCTCGACGAGGGTGCCGGGGGAGGGGTGCAGCGCGAGGGCGGCGCTGCGCTGCGCGTCGGCGGTCTCGCGGACGCTCTCGCGCGTCTCCTCGAGGTAGTCGAGGTACCGCTCGCGCTGGACGCGGCGCTGGCGGGCGGCGTTGCCGCGCTGCGTGAGCGCCATGCCGAGGCCACCGACGAGGGCGACGACGAGGATGACGGCACCGACCACGACCATGATCGGGTTGTTGCGCAGCAGCACGATCATCGTGATCGACGACAGGCTGCCCACGATCGGCAGCAGCGACTGGAGGGGGAACCCGGTCGCGCCCTCGCCGATCGGCGGCGGGGGCGCCAGGATGATCTCGGGCGCCGGCTCGACGGCCTCGCTGATGCGGGCGGGGCGGTGGACGATGCGGACGGTCATGCGCCCCTCCCCGACGCGGCGACGAGCGCCGCCGCGAGCTTCACGACGGCCAGGTGCGTGGTCGAACGGCGGGCGCGGCCGTTCGCCGCGAGACCCGGATCGAACGGCACCGCGACGACGGGGTGGTCGGCTCCGGTCGCCAGGGCGCGCGCGACGCCGTCGCCCTCGCGCGCGTGGTCGACGAGTGCGAGCGCGACGGACGGCGTCTCGGGGAGCCCGGCGACCGCCTCCACCACCGAGCGGGCATGCTCGGCCGGTGACCGGCGTCCGTCGCTGACGAGGCACACGACGTCGCACAGTGCGGCGCACGTGGCGAGGTCGGCGAGCGGATGCCGCGCGCCGAAGTCCGTGACCGACACATCGAAGAAGCGGGCGATGGGCGCTGCCTCGCCGAGCCACGCGCCCACGGCGTCGTCGGTCTCGCGCGGGCGCAGCGCCACGACGCCGTCGCGGACCTCGAGTCCGCTCAACGCCTCCGCCGTGGTCCGGGCGACGGCGCGGGTCTCGTCGGGGGCGACGGGCTCGACGCCGAGGCGTGCGGCCAGCCCCGTCGGGGCGGTCGAGACGTCGACGGCCAGCACGGGTTCGCTTCGCCGTGCCGCCACGGCGCGCACGAGCTGGTGGGCGACGGTGCTCGTGCCCGCGCCGGGCGACAGCGACAGCACTCCGATGCGACGCGTCGTGGACAGGCCGCCGCGGATCGCGGCATCCGCTGTGGTCAGTTCGACGCGTCCGTTCGCGCCGCTGCCGAACACCGCGGTCGATAGTGCGCGCAGGTCGAGCACGGTCACGACCGGCCGCCGAACATGCCGAGCAGTTCGGCGTAGATACCCAGGGCTCCGACGAGCAGCGGGATCAGCGACACCACGGCGAGCGTCTCGACGACGTTGCCGAGTCCGCGCAGACGCGCCCGCACGTGCGGGCGGGGCCGCACGAGCACCATCGTCGCGACGAGGGTGGCCAGCACGACGGCCGCGCCCGCGCCGATCCACCCGAGACCGCCCGCGAGCAGCACCGAGAGTCCGGCCGCGGCGATCACGCCGGCGGCGGCCCACAGCAGCCAGCCCTGCCAGCGCAGCGGGAATGCGCGGGTGCGGAGAGCCGCGACGAGGAAGAGCGCCAGCGCGAGCAGCTCGGTCCAGATCGTGCCCGACAGGGCGAGGACGACACCGGTCACACCCAGAACGGATGCCACGGCCCCCACGCTCCACGTCAGAGCCGCGTAGGCCTCGTCGATCGCGGCGAAGGCCCGGGGTCGGGCGGGCGGCGCGCTGTCGGCGGCACGCTGGTCGAGGTCGGTCAGCCCCGCTGCGGACAGCGCGATCCAGGGCAGCGGCCCGGTGGCGAACGCGGCGACGACGCCGGTCACGGCCGAGGCCGAGACGGCATCCACTCCCGCCAGCAGAAGGCCGAGGAGCAGCGACGAAAGAACGGCGCCCAGGGCCCCACCCGAGGCGGCACCCCGACGACGATGGGCCACGCCCACGCCGAGGAGGGCCACGGTGAACCCGGTGGCCAGTGCGGCGGAGATCCCGGCGAGCGGCGCCGTCCCCGCGGCCGGTCCGGATGCCACCGCGGCCGCGGTCGCACTCCCCACCGGCAACGCCAGACCCGCGGCGGCCGCGGACACGCACGTCGACAGGCGGCGGAGTCCGCCGAGCCCGAGGCCCGTGGCGATCGCGGCGAGGACGAGGGACGTGGCGAGCAGGGCGAAGGCGGCGAGCGTCGTCGACGACCACGGCGACAGCCATCCGGCGACGGCGAACGCGGCGGCGATGCCCGCACCGCCGGCGACGGTGCGCGACCGCTCGTCCCAGCGGTCGGGTCGGGCGTCGTGCGCGTCGGCGGCGGCATCGGTGACGTCGATCACGACGGGCGGCGGGGGTGCGGCATCCAGACGGACCAGGCGCACGAGAGTGCCGTCGGGCAGGTCGAGCTGCTGCGGGGTGAGGGCGATGTCGATCTGCTCGCCGTCGGGGGCGATGACCGCGAGCGGGCGGGCGACCGTGCCGGCGGTCTCGCCGAGCAGGTCGAGCAGACGCGGCAGGGCGGCGCCCACGGGCTCGCCGCTCGGGACCACGACCTCGGCGCGGCGTTCGGAGCCCGCGACGGTCAGACGGGTGTAGATGCTCACGGCGTTACGGCTCCGGTGGGGGTCTGGACGGTCGAGGTCGCCTGCTGGGCGCGCTCGGTCAGCAATTGCGAGACGAACGAGACGCCGACGCACGCGGCGCACGCGATCGCGGCGACGATGATCGATCCCATCAACCGCTTCATGTGGTCGTTGACCGTGCGGCGTTCGCCGATGTGGCCGTAGACGAGGGCGGCGCCCAGGCGCATGCGCTGGATCTTCGCCTGCTCGATGAGGACGGTGTCGCGCTGGTCGGGCATCAGCGGGTCCTTTCCGGCTCGCGCAGCAGATCGCGGACGGGCGGCGCGAGCCCTAGCAGCTCGCCGAGGCGTTCGGGGTCGAGCGTCGCGAGGACGTCGTTCAGGCGGTTCCAGCCGCCGCCGTCGACCGAGCCGAGGGGCAGCAAGACGCCCGGGAGCCGCGGGCTGCCGACGGTCGTGCCGCCGACCTCGTCGATCCACCGCTTCGCATCGATGCCCAGGGCGCGGATGCCGACGGGGCCGATGAGCAGCGCGAGGGGTTCGGGCTGGGGGGATGCCGTGGCCCGGCGCGCCAGGTCCGGCGCTCCGATCGCGGCGAAGGAGATGCCGATGAGCGGGAGGCCGACGGTCGCGGCGCGGGCCAGAAGCTCGCGCGCCTCCGCGGTAGCGGTCTGGCCGCTCTCGCGCCCGACACCCGGCACGGCGGCCCACACGCGCGTCGTCTCTTCCAGACCCTCGCTCGTGCGGCCGACCTGCACGGTTGCGAGCGCGGCCCGGTCGCCTCCGCCGACCGCGACCCAGTGACTGTCGAGCGGGATCCGCCGTCGCGACCTCTCGGTGAGGTCGTCGCGGTCCCACGGCGCGAGGAGCGGCTCGACCGCGCCCCAGGCCGTCGGCTCGGCACCGGTGAACAGCGCGACCGCGGCCTCGGCGACGCCCCCGAGCCGCACCGGACGCGTGACCCTGTGCCGCGTCGAGATCGTCGCCACGACCTGCAGAGTGGATGCCACCTGCGCGCGCACGAAGAGGGGGTGCACGTTCTCGGGGCTCGGCGAGTCAGCAGCGAGGGCCTCCGCGGGAGCATCGAGAC
>NZ_CAKKMM010000309.1:0-4925 GCF_918698205.1 Microbacterium sp. Bi128
GACCACGGGGTGGCACTGCGGTCAGGTGCAGGCGTACAACTCCACGGTCCGCTACGCGGAGGGGTCGGTCTCGGGCCTCATCCGCACCTCGGTGTGCGCCGAGCCGGGTGACTCCGGCGGCTCGCTCCTGGCGGGCAACCAGGCCCAGGGCGTGACCTCCGGCGGTTCGGGTGACTGCTCCACGGGTGGGACGACCTACTTCCAGCCGGTCAACGAGATCCTGCAGGCCTACGGACTCCGGCTGCTGACCAGCTGATCCCGAGGAACGACATCGCCCCGGCCGCGTCCTGCGCGGTCGGGGCGACGTCGTTCCTGCTCAGTTCTCGCGGACGCGGCGGCGGCGGATCACCGTCCCGAGGGCCAGCGCGAGCAGACCCAGCACCAGCGCGGCGATCGAGACCGTCCCGCCCGTCACCGCGAGCGGCGAGCCGGTGCTCGGCGTCGCGGGGCCGTCCGTCGTCGGGGGCACCGTTCCCGGGGTAGCGGCGGCACGGATCTCGACCGACACGGCCGCACGCGCGTCGCCGATCACGGCGACCAGTTCGTGCGTCCCCGCGGGGACGGCGGCCGGCAGTGTGACGGTGACGCGGAACGCGCCCGCGGCGTCGGTGCGGACCGCACCGAGGTCGATCGGTGTCGAGTGGAGTTCGAGGCGGCCATCGGCATCCGTCGGCCATCCGGTGCCCGACACCGTGATCACTCCGCCCGCGACGAGGTCGCCGGCCACCGACAGCGTCGGGTCGCCCGGCGTGGCACCGACCGAGGCCGAGCCCGTTCCGCCGACGTTGCCGGCCACGTCCACCGCGCGGTACGACACCGTGGTCGCCCCCGCAGGGACGGTGACGACGGCCTCGGCACCGGACACGGCGGTCCAGGTCCCCAAGTCACCCAGACGGTACTCGATCCGGTCGACGCCCGAGACGGCGTCGGTGGCGGTGAGCCGGACCGTTCGGGCCGTGGCATCCACCCCGCTCGTCACGGTCGGGGCCGTGCGGTCGACGCGGACCACAGCCGGAACGGATGCCGAGACGTTGCCGGCGACGTCCGTGGCCCGGAACGCGAGGTTCGCGGTCCCCTCGGTCGGGGTGAGGGCACCGGTGTACGCCGCCCACGTGGTGCCGCCGTCGGTGCTGACCTCCACGCGGGGCGCGTCGTCGGTGTCGTCGGTCGCCGTCGCCGAGACCGCGACGGGCGAGACGAACCAGCCGTTCGCGCCGTCGGGAGTCGCGGGAGACGTGGACACCGTCACGACCGGCGCCTCGGTGTCGGGGGTGCGCGTGTGCATCCGCAGGAACGTCACCGAGTACGGCGCGAACGTGCGGGTGAAGCTCGCGCTCACGGAGACGTCCGTCGTCTCGGGCGCCACGGGCGTGGCATCCGCCGTGTTCACGGCCCCCGGGGCGGCCGCGAGGACCGTCATCTGCGCGGTCGGCAGCACCTCGAGTCCGCCGAGGTCGACCCGCGTCACGGCTTCCTTCGCCTGCGCGTTGACGACCTTGAGGATGACGTCACCGGTCGCGTCGTCTTTCGTCATGACCTGGGCGAAGGGCTCGACGGCCGTGTTGGTGAAGCGTCCGGCCTGCTGCCCGTCGACGAACAGCGTCACCTCGGGACCGCGCACCTGGATGCGGAGGTCGTACGTGCGGCCGGTCTCGACCCGCGGCATCCCGGTGTCGGTCAGGATCGACTTCGCTCCGCCGACGGCCTTCTCGACGACGCTGCGGGTGTTGCCCCACCCGCCGAGGTTCCACCACAGGTAGTCGGCCGAGCCCTGCACCCCGAAGCCGACGAGGAAGCCCTCCGCGCCGGCGAGCTTGGTGGCCTTCAGCGACAAGTCGTAGTCGGTGGCGTCCAGCGCGGGGCCGGCGACGAGGGTGTTGTTCGCCGTCGTCGACGACTGCACGTAGCTGCCGTCCGCCGCCGACCACGAGCCCGCGTTCGCGAGCGGCGTCCAGCCGTCGGCGCTGGTGTCCGAGAAGTCGTCCGCGAAGAGCGTCTCGCCGTCGGGCGTCGTGACCTTCACGTCGTCGTAGCGCGCGGAGGTGCTCCAGGTCGACAGCCCCACGGCCCCGGCAAGACCGGTGGATGCCAGATCCCCGGCCGCCGTGGTCGGCACGACGCGGTCACCGGTGTTGCGCATGAACAGCTTCTGCACCTCGTAGTTCGCCGAACCCCACACCTGGTCACGGTCGAACCAGATGAGGTCGGGCCGCCACTGCGTGCTGCTCTGGTCGGCCAGGAGCGGCGCGTACGAGGCCATCTTCACCACGTCGGCGTTGCGCTCGAGACCCGTCATGAAGGCCGCCTCCGACAGGGCGTTGAAGAAGCGGTTGTCGCGCGAGGCGTACTCGCCGATCCACACGTCGGGTCCGTTCCGGTCGTAGGAGTCGTAGCGGGCGTTGTGCGAGAGGAACCACGACGGGTCGCGGTAGTAGTGCTCGTCGACCATGTCGACGTTCTCGGCCCGGTTCTGCTCCCCGTGCTTCTCGAACGTCGCGCCCTCGGCGTCGGGCCCCGAGTTGCTGATCAGGATCATGTCGGGGTACTTGGCCGAGATGTCATCCCGGAACTTCACGAAGTTCGCCATGAACGCCTCGGGGTAGTTCTCCTCGTTGCCGATCTCGATGCGGTCCAGACCGAACGGCGCGGGGTGCCCCATGTCGGCGCGGAGCTTGCCCCACGTCGTGTCGACACCGCCGTTGGCGAACTCGATGAGGTCGAGAGTGTCCTGGATGTGGCGCTGGAGGAGCGCGGGGTCGGTCGGCTGCAGTGCCTGGCCGCAGCCGTTGAGGAGCGCGGGGACGTCGGGGACGGGCTTCGCGCCGATGTCCTCGGCGAACTGGAAGTACTCGAAGTACCCCAGTCCCAGCGACTGGTTGTAGCCCCAGAAGTTGGCGTTGGTGGCACGGGTCTCGACCGGGCCGACGCTGTCCTTCCACTGGTACGACCGAGCGCGCTCGTAGCCCGAGTCGGCGGAGTAGTCCTCGTGGCTGTTGACGTTGACGATGCAGCCGCCGGGGAACCGCACGAACTTCGGGTGCAGGTCGGCGATCTTCTGCGCGATGTCCTTGCGGAGCCCGTTCGGCCGTCCCTGGAACGTGTCGCGAGGGAAGAGCGAGACCTCGTCGAGGCGGAGCGTCCCGGTGCCCGCGGCCTGGACGAGCAGGCGGGCACGGTCGGTCGTGGCCGTCGCCGTGACGGTGCCCGTGTACTTCACCCAGCCGTCCCCGGCCACCGTCGCGGTGAGCGGATCCGAGAGCGCTGCTCCGTCGGCCGAGCGCAGCACGACCGAGACGGGGGTGCCGCCCGGAGCCGTGGTGCGGGCCCAGAACGACACGTCGTACAGCCCGCCGTCGGTGAGGGCGATCCCGGTGTCGAATCCGCCGTTCTCGACGCCGTAGGTGCCGGTACCGGCGCTGGCGAGGTCGAGCCGCAGGTAGGTGCGGTTGCGCTCGTTCATGCGCGCCGCGTCGTTGACGGGCTTCGCGGTTCCACTGCCGCCGACACCCACGGGGGCCCACGCCGTCATCCCGGTGAAGTCGCGGTTGTCGACGGGGAGGAACTCGAACGAGCGGTTGCGCACGAGCTCGGCGTACAGGCCGCCGTCGGCGGCGTTGTTGATGTCCTCGAAGAACACGCCGTACATCTCGTCGGAGATCTCGGCGCCCTCTTTCGCGGGGTCGGCGGTGATCGAGTAGTCAGCGGTCTCGTCGGTCGGGTACGCCGCGATCAGCCGCTGCTGCTCGGCCGCGGTGATCGGCAGCACCGTGCCGTGGCGCGGGCGGCTGGGAAGCTCGGCATCCGTCACCGACGTCCAGGTCCCCGACGCGATGTCGCGCGTCTCGAACATCAGGTAGCCCTGGCCGCCGTGGTAGCTGGGCTGGTCGATGAGCATGTACCAGTGGCCGGCCTCGGCGTTGTCGGCGAACACCGTCGGGCCCTCGCCGTTGGTGAACGTCCCGCCCCAGGGGTTCGGCTGGCCGACGCCGATCTGCTCCTTGACGAGCTGCCACCCGGGGGCGGAGGTCGTGGTGGGGAGCGAGCCGGTGACCGTCGCGGTGAGGTCGGTCGAGCGCTCCTGACGGACGGTCATGGATGCCTCGTCCTTGATGAAGCGGTAGAAGACGTCGCCGTCGCGCACCACGGTGGCGTCGATCGTGCCCTTGCCCGCGCCGCGCTTCACGTCGACCCACGGCTGCGGCTCACTGAACGTGACGAAGTCGCGCGTGGTGACCATCATCATGCGGTTGTAGCTGTCGGACGCGCGACGGCCGTCGGTCGAGGCGCTCGGGTAGAGGTTCGAGGCCCAGTAGACGACGTACTCGCCGCGCTCGGGGTCCCACGTGGCCTCGGGGGCCCACGTGTTGCCCGCGAGCGCGCTGGAGACCGTGATCTGCCGCAGCGGGCTCCAGGTCACGAGGTCGTCGGACTGCCAGACGTTGAGCTTGCGGCTGCCGACCTCCTGCGCCCGGCCGAAGTCGCCGTTGTAGCGATCGAACATGTTCAGGTCGGTGGAGAGCATGTAGAAGCGGTCGCCGTCGGGCGAGCGCAGCACGAACGGGTCGCGGATGCCTTCCTCGCCCTGGTCGGAGGTGAGCACCGGCTTCCCCTCGTTGAGGGTGAGCCAGCTCTTCGGGTCGTTGGCCCGCGAGGTCGCGAACGAGATCTCCTCGTCGGTCGTCGTGCTCTCGCCGGTGAAGAAGGGGAAGAAGTAAGCCCCGAGTTCCTGCTCCTCGGGCAGCGGCTGCACCGCGAGGGTGAAGGCGCGCGTGGCGGAGCTGGAGCCCTTGCTCACGGTGGCGGTCACCTCGACGGTCTTCGCCGCCGATCCGTGCGCGGGCCGGGTGACCTCGCCGGTGGCCGAGACGACCGACGGGTCGGACGAGGTCCACGACACCGTCGTCCCGTTCGAACCCGACGTCGGC
>NZ_CAKKMM010000310.1:0-4910 GCF_918698205.1 Microbacterium sp. Bi128
GAGCTTGGTCTTGATCTTCGACTCGATCTCAGCCGCGACGTCGGGGTTCTTGATGAGGAATCCGCGGGCGTTCTCTTTGCCCTGGCCCAGCTGCTCGCCGTCGTAGGTGTACCAGGCACCGGACTTCTTCACGATGCCGTGCTCGACACCGAAGTCGATGAGGCTTCCCTCGCGGGAAATGCCCACGCCGTAGATGATGTCAAACTCGGCCTGCTTGAAGGGCGGCGCCATCTTGTTCTTGACGACCTTCACGCGAGTGCGGTTACCGACCGCCTCAGTGCCGTCCTTCAGGGTCTCGATTCGACGGATGTCGAGACGGACCGAAGCGTAGAACTTCAACGCCTTTCCACCGGCGGTGGTCTCGGGGGACCCGAAGAACACACCGATCTTCTCGCGCAGCTGGTTGATGAAGATCGCCGTCGTCTTGGTGGTGTTCAGCCCACCCGTGAGCTTGCGGAGCGCCTGCGACATCAGACGGGCCTGGAGACCCACGTGGGAGTCACCCATCTCGCCCTTGATCTCGGCCTCGGGAACGAGGGCGGCGACGGAGTCGATGACGACGAGGTCGATGGCGCCGGAACGGATCAGCATGTCGGCGATCTCGAGCGCCTGCTCACCGGTGTCGGGCTGCGACACGAGAAGCGCATCGATGTCGACGCCGAGCTTCTTGGCGTACTCGGGGTCGAGCGCGTGCTCGGCATCGATGAAGGCGGCGATACCCCCGGCGCGCTGCGCGTTGGCGATCGCGTGCAGGGTGAGCGTCGTCTTACCCGACGACTCCGGACCGTAGATCTCGATGATGCGGCCGCGGGGAAGCCCGCCGATCCCCAGAGCGGCGTCGAGGGCGATGGAACCCGTCGGGATGGTCTCGATCGGGGCGCGCTCGTCGCTGCCCAGGCGCATGACCGAGCCCTTTCCGAACTGACGGTCGATCTGGGCGAGGGCCGACTCGAGGGCCTTTTCGCGTTCTGCGGGTGAGGGCATGACGTCTTCTTTCTGCTCGCGTTCCGTCGCCTATAGGCTGTCGCGCTCTCCACCGACGATGGAGATTCCCGACAAGGCGTTGAGAGTGTCGTTCGACTTCGCCCACGTTAGGGAGGGCCTCCGACATCGGCGGAGGAAACCCGACCTTCTGGGGACGAACCCGCTCGAAACTCCGATGTGCAGGAGCCTACGCCGATATCGAACGAAGATTCGATGACACGCCGGTTCCGGCGAGTCGACTACCGAACTCGTCCCGTGCCCCGGGCGTCCACCCTGCGCCCGTCATCCGCGCGGGCGACGATGCCGACCGACCGCGAACGCACGACATCCTCGGGCGGGCCGCGACCTGCCCGAGGGGGTCAGCGTTGCCGCGGGTCCAGACGTCCGACGCCGTAGCGGCGGTCCCGCGGAACGTCGGTCTCTTCGCAGAGCGCGAGCCACACCTCACGCGGATCGACGCCCGCGGCGAGGGCGTCGGCACTCGTGCGCCCACCCACGGCGGACAGCACGAGATCGGTCATCAAAGAACCGCCCCGAGGCCCGAACTCGTCGGCGACGGCACGATCGAACTCACTTCGACGCATGCAGAGACGTCAGTGCAGGGAGAGCTCGGGCTCGACCGCCGCGACCAGATCGTCGGGGACGACATCGGGGAAGGTCTGCAAACCCTCGAGGACCGACAGTCGGTCGCCGACCTCGCGCATGATCGTCGAGATGGGGACATCGAGGGCCTCGGCGACGGACGCGAGGATCTCGCTCGACGCCTCCTTCTGACCGCGTTCGACCTCGCTGAGGTACCCCAGCGCGACGCTCGCGCGGCTGGCGACCTGACGAAGGGTGCGGCCCTTCTGCTGGCGGAGCTCACGCAGGACTTCGCCGATCTCTTGACGGACCAGGATCATGTGAACCCCTCCTCACTGCAGATTCCCCCGCTGTCCGGGTGGACAACGGTACAACACCGTTCCAGGTCACCCTAATGCCGCGCGCTGGGCACTGGATGGGAATCGCTCTCAAACAACCGGCGTGTGACGCCGTTTGTTCCCTCCGCCGGGCGTGTCGAGAACGGACGGTCAGAGGGCGGCGAGAGCACGGCGGATGGCGATGTGGGTCGCCTCACGCCGGATGCGATCCCGGTCACCCGAGATCACCAGGGAATCCACGCGCGTCCCGAGTGGAGTGGAGACGGCGATGTGCACGGTGCCGACCGGCTGACCGTCCTGCTCGTCCGGGCCGGCGACCCCCGTCGTGGCGATTCCGACGTCGGCCGGTGTCCCGTCACGTCCCAGGACATCGCGAACGCCCCGCGCCATTTGCCGGGCGACGCGCGGGTGGACGGCCCCGTGCGCCTCGAGCAGGGCGGGATCGACGCCGAGGACGCTGTTCTTGACGTCGGTGGCGTAGGCCACCACGCCGCCCCGGACCACACGCGAGGCTCCCGGAACGTCGACGAGAGAGGACACGATCATGCCGCCGGTGAGCGACTCCGCGACGGCGATCGTCCACCCCAGCTCGGCGAGCCGGTCGAGGAGCACCGCGGCGCTCTCACGCGGATCACGGACGAGCGTCTCGTCGAGATCGTCGGGGACGCCGTCGATCATCGGGCGCTCCGCTTCGCGCGGGCTCCTCGGACCTCCGAGATGACGTAGTCGATCCCCGAGGCGATGGTGAGGACCACGGCGATCGTCATGGTCACCACCCCGGCCCACCACACCGTCGACTGCCACACCGCGGCCTCGGAGAGCGAGGCCAACGGCAGCAGGGCGATCGACAGCGCCACGGCCTGCGCCACCGTCTTCAGCTTGCCCATCCAGGCGGCCGCCAGGACGTGGTCGCTCACGACCAGGAACCGGTAGATCGTGATGCCGATCTCGCGGACCAGCACGAGGATCGTCACCCACCAGTCCAGCTCGCCGAGGATCGACAACCCCACGAAGGCCACTCCTGTGAGCGCCTTGTCGGCGATCGGGTCGAGGAGCTTGCCGAGGTCGCTGACGATCTCGTAGCGACGGGCGATGTACCCGTCGATGCCATCGGTCGCGATCGCGACGATGAAGACGACGGCCGCGGCCCACCTCAGCCCTCCCCCGGCTCCCCCGTCGGCGAGGAGCATCCACAGGAAGACCGGGGCGCACAGGATGCGGGCGATCGTGATCGCGTTGGGCAACTGCGGATGCACTCTCATCAGTCACGTCCCGTCAGTTGCCAGGCGTCTTCCGAGCCTTCGTCGTCCTCGGCCACCGGGATGCCGTCGTACTGGGACTCCACGGCATCGGGGCCGTAGCGGTCGTCGTCGGCCGCCACGGGCGGTTCCTCGCCGCGCAGGCGCGCCAGGACACTCGGCAGCTGTTCGTTCGTCACGAGGACGTCGCGGGCTTTCGAGCCCTCGGACGGGCCGACGATCTCTCGCGATTCGAGGAGGTCCATGAGGCGCCCCGCCTTGGCGAAGCCGACCCGGAGCTTGCGCTGCAGCATCGAGGTCGATCCGAACTGCGTCGAGACGACGAGCTCGGCTGCCGCCAGCAGCAGTTCGAGGTCGTCACCGATGTCGGCGTCGATCTCTTTCTTCTCGGCCGCGGCCTGGACGTCGGAACGGTACTCCGGACGAGCCTGCTGCGTGACGTGGGCGACGACGCGCTCGATCTCCTGCTCGCTGACCCACGCGCCCTGCACACGCAGGGCCTTGGAGGCACCCATCGGCAGGAACAGACCGTCGCCCTGACCGATGAGGCGATCGGCGCCGGGCTGGTCGAGGATGACCCGCGAGTCGGTGACGCTCGTGACGGCGAACGCGAGGCGGGACGGCACGTTGGCCTTGATGAGACCCGTGACGACGTCGACCGAGGGGCGCTGCGTCGCGAGCACGAGGTGGATGCCGCTCGCGCGGGCCAGCTGCGTGATGCGGACGATCGAGTCCTCGACGTCGCGCGGCGCGACCATCATGAGGTCGGCGAGCTCGTCGACGACCACCAGCAGGTAGGGGTACGGCTTGAGGACGCGCTCGCTGCCCGCCGGGAGCTGGATCTCGCCCGCCACGACGGCCTTGTTGAAGTCGTCGATGTGACGGAAGCCGAACGACGCCAGGTCGTCGTACCGCATGTCCATCTCTTTCACGACCCACTGGAGTGCCTCGGCGGCCTTCTTCGGGTTCGTGATGATGGGCGTGATGAGGTGAGGAACACCGGCGTAGGAGGTCAGCTCGACGCGCTTGGGGTCGATGAGCACCATCCGCACCTCGGACGGCTTCGCGCGCATCAGGAGGCTCGTGATCATCGAGTTCACGAAGCTCGACTTACCCGAGCCGGTGGAACCGGCCACGAGGAGGTGCGGCATCTTGGCGAGGTTGGCGACGACGAAGCCACCGCCCACGTCTTTTCCGACGCCGATCGTCATCGGATGAGTGGAGGCGGTCGACGCGTCCGAGCGGAGGATGTCGCCGAGCGTCACGATCTCGCGATCGGCGTTCGGGATCTCGACGCCGATGGCGCTCTTGCCCGGAATGGGCGCGAGGATGCGCACTTCGTTGGAGGCGACCGCGTACGCGATGTTGTTGGTGAGCGCGGTGATGCGCTCGACCTTGACACCGGGACCGACCTCGATCTCGTACTGGGTCACCGTCGGGCCGCGCGAGAACCCGGTGACGCGAGCGTCGACCTTGAACTGCTCCATGACGCTCTCGATCGCGCGCACGACGGCGTCGTTGGCGGCCGACCGCTCCTTCGGCGGCGTGCCGGCGGCGAGGGCGCTCACCGCGGGGAGCCGGTAGTTCGCCGACGGGGGCAGCCCCGCGTTGTCTCCGCCGAGTCCCGAGATCCCCGGGAGGTCGTCGGTGTCGGTGTCGGCGGTCGGCGAGTCGTCCTGCAGCCCGCGTCCGGTGGGGATCCCCGCCAGTGCCGACGGATCGATCACCTCGGTGAGCGCGTCGGGGG
>NZ_CAKKMM010000311.1:0-4904 GCF_918698205.1 Microbacterium sp. Bi128
GGCCCACACCGTTTGTGAACTGCGTCACCGCGCCGGAGCCGGAAGCTGCCCGCGGCGGCCGCGAAACCCAGGAGATCCGCGTGAGCAAAACACCACCCGCAGTCTGGTCGCTGTCAGGCTTCGGCGACGAAATAGATCCGGACCCGGCAGTTCAGGCCGCCGTGCTCCTGGCGCTGGGCGCAAGCCACATCGAGGTCCGCAGCGCCTGGGGCACCAACGTCTCCGAGCTGGAGCCCGCGCAGGTTGCCCGGCTCAAGGAAATCCTGGATGAAAAGGGCCTCAAGGTCTCGGCCGTGGCCAGCCCCATCGGGAAGGTGGACGTGAGCCTGCCGGTGGAGCACGAGCTGGCACGGCTCCGGCAGATCATCTCAGTGGCCAGGGGGCTGGATACACAATACGTCCGCATTTTCTCCTTCTTCCGGGCCGAAGGGCGCAGCGCGGAAGACATCCGCGAGGACGTCCTGGCCCGTATGGGCGCGCTGGCGGCGCTCGCCGCGGAATCCGGCGTCGTGCTCCTGCACGAAAACGAAAAGGGCATCTATGGCGATACCCCGCAGCGCGTGCTGGACATCATGGAATCCGTGAACTCGCCCGCGCTCCGCATCGCGTGGGACAACGCCAACTTCGTCCAGGTGGGCGTCAAGCCCTACACCGAGGGCTACGCCATGTTGCGCCCCTACCTCGAGTACTTCCAGGTCAAGGACGCGCTCGCTACCACCGGGGAAGTGGTCCCCTCCGGTGGGGGCGACGGCGAGCTCGACGCCACCATCGCCGCCCTCAAGGCGGATGGTTACGCCGGCTTCGCCTCGCTGGAACCCCACCTGGCCAGCGCCCACGAACTCGGCGGCTTCTCGGGCCCGGCGGCCTTCGGCACCGCGGCCCGCGCCTTTGCCGCGCTGGCCGCGAAAAACCAGATCGAACTCGTGTAATCGGCCTTCTTTAGCAGGCATGCACCACCACTAGGGAAAGAGGGAACTCCGGATGCCAAAAGCGGCAATCATCGGCTGCGGCGACGTGTCGGTCGTTCACTTTGAAGCACTTGCAGGGATGGACAACGCCGAATTGATGGCCGTCTGTGACCCGGATCCGGCACGCCGGGCGGCGGCGCAGGAGGCCCACGGCGTCCCCGGCTTCGCGGACTACCGCGACATGCTCGAGGTGGCAGCTCCCGACGTCGTGCACATCACCACCCCGCATCACGAACACGCGGCGATCGCGATCGAATGCCTGCGCCGCGGTGTCCACGTGGTGCTGGAAAAGCCCCTGGCGCACACCCTGGCCGAGGGCGAAAGGCTGCTGGCCGCGGCTGCCGACAGCACGGCGAAAATTGCCCTGTGTTTCCAGAACCGCTACAACGCCCCGGTGCAGGAAATGCGCCGACTGCTGGACTCCGGCGAACTGGGCCAGGTGCGGGGGGCCTCGGCCACGGTCATGTGGCACCGGGATGCCGATTACTACCTCAGCCGGCCCTGGCGCGGAAACTGGGCCGAGGGCGGCGGGGGGCTGATGATGAACCAGGCCATCCACACCGTTGACCTGCTGCAATGGCTGGTGGGCGACGTCGTCGCGCTCGCAGGCAGCGCCTCGACCCATGCGCTGGCAGAAACCATCGAGGTGGAGGACACTGCGGAGTTCGCCGCGCTGCACAGCAGCGGGGCGCGCTCCGTCTTCTACGCCACCCTGGCCAACACCGTCAACGCACCAGTCACGCTGGACATCAGCACCGAGAGGGCAACATTGAGCCTGCGCGGGGACCTGACAGTCACTTACGACGACGGGCGCAGCGAGGTGGTGCGTGAACGCGCCAAGGGATCCGGCGGCCGGTCCTACTGGGGCGTTTCGCATGCCCTGCTGATCGCAGATTTCTATGCCGGACTGGCGCAACCGGGCCCGTTCTGGATTGACGCCGCCGAAGGGGCGAAGTCGCTGCGGATCGTGAAGGAACTCTACCGCCAGTCCTACCCCGGCTCTGAGGAAAAAGTGTCCTGACCGAAGCCGCCGCCGCGACCGTGCGCGGCCATGCGGACTTCCGTTGCGCTGCTTGTGCACTCCGCTGCGAACGTCGTGCTTGCCCAGTACGTGCGCCCCTCAGGCGCGCCGCGCTGCGTCTCCGTCCGGTGCCGTCGTAGTGCTTGGCCACGCCCGGATTCGCAATAATTCAAAAAATAATGACAACCGGTTGCCAGATGTGGCAACCCAACGTACGCTGAACCCACAAGCGGCGGTGTGGCCCAAGCCACATTGCCGCCATCAACGTCCGTGCAGCGGACCTCGAGAAGCGATCCAAAGGAGCCAACAATGAAGTTCGGTCCCAAGGCAGCAGCTGCTGCCCTCATCCTCAGCGCATCCCTCGCGCTCACCGCCTGTGGCGGCGGCGCCGCAGCAGGCGGCGCAGGCACCACAGCCACGTCCCTGACGCTCGGCACCATCCAGGACGTCCGGTCCTGGGATCCGGCCCAGGCCCATGTGGGCCATATCCTCCAGCCGTACCAGGCCGTCTACGACACCCTGATCCTGCGCGAGCCGGACGGAAAGCTCAGCCCCATGCTGGCGACGGCCTGGAAGTACAACGCAGCAAACACCAAACTGACGGTGGACCTGCGCTCGGACGTCACCTTCAGCGACGGAGCAAAGTTCGACGCCGAGGCTGCCAAGGCCAACATGGACCACTTCAAGACGGCCAATGGTCCGCAGATGGCCCAGCTCAATGCCGTCAAGGACGTGGCCGTTGTGGACGCCGATACCATCGACATCAACCTCAGCACCCCGGACCCGGCCCTCGAGTACTTCCTCAGCCAGGCGGCCGGCCTGATGGGCAGCCCCAAGGCGCTCGGCACCGAGGGCATCAAGACCGAGCCCGTGGGCTCCGGGCCCTACGTGATGGACAAGGCCGCGTCGGTCAAGGACTCCCAGACCGTGTTCACCGCCCGGAAGGACTACTGGAACAAGGATCTGCAGAAGTACTCCAAGCTGACCTTCAAGATCCTGACCGACCCCACCGCCCGCACCAACGCCCTGGTCTCCGGCCAGGTGGACGCCACACTCCTGGACCCCAAGAACGGCAAGCAGGCCGAAGGCGCCAAGATGAAGCTGGCCGCCAACGAGGTGGACTGGCAGGGGCTGCTCCTCCTGGACCGTGACGGGGCCAAGAACCCCGCACTGCAGAACGTCAAGGTCCGCCAGGCCATCAACTACGCCTTTGACCGCAAGACCATCCTCGACCAGGTCCTGTTGGGCCAGGGCACCCCGACGTCCCAGCCGTTCGGCAAGGCCAGCGGCGCCTGGACCGAAGAACTGGAGAACTACTACAGCTACGATCCGGCCAAGGCCAAGCAGCTCCTCAAGGAAGCCGGCTATGAAAACGGCGTGACCCTGGAAGTCCCCAGCATCCCCGACTTCCAGACTCAGATTTCCGTGGTCCAGCAGCAGCTGGCAGACGTCGGTATCACCCTGAAGATTGGCGCCGCGCTCACCAACACCTTCACCTCCGATGTGGCTGGACAGAAGTACACCACCATGTACTTCTCCCTCTTCCAAGGCCAGCCGACAGTTGCCATCAACCAGATCATCTCCACCAAGGCGCTCTACAACCCGTTCAAGAACGCGTCGCCGGAGCTCGACGCCAAGATTGACGCCGTGCGCAACGGCGGGGCTGACGCGGGCAAGCTGGCCCAGGAAGTGAACAAGTACGTGGTGGAGCAGGCCTGGTTCGCGCCGCTGTTCCGCGTCAACCAGATGTACTACCACAACGCCAAGGTCGACGTCACACCCCAGATCCAGCAGGCCGTTCCGTCCATTTACAACTACTCACCCGCCAAGTAGGACACCATGATCAGGTTCATTGCGAAACGACTGGGCAGCGGGCTGGTGGTGCTGCTTGTTGTCTCGGCGCTCACCTTCTTCCTGCTCTATATGTCCAGCGGGAGCATCGCCAGGAACATCCTGGGCGATCAGGCCACCGCTGAGCAGGTGGCGATGAAAGAACACGAGCTGGGGCTGGACCAGCCCCTGCTGACCCGCTACTTTGCCTGGGTGGCCGATGCCCTCAGCGGAAACCTGGGCGCCTCCTGGTTCTCCTCGGAACCGGTGGCCAACTCCCTGGCCACCCGGATTCCGGTGACCATGACCATGGTTTTCGCCGCAATGATCCTGATCGCAATTTGTGCCGCACTCATCGGTGTCTTCGCCGCGGTCAAGCGCGGCTGGGTGGACAGGTTGGTCCCGGTTGTCCCCATCATCGGCGACTCCGTTCCGGGGTTCGTGCTCGGCGTCATCCTGGTCACCATCCTGGCCATCCAGCTGGCTCTGTTCCCGGCCACCAGCACCATTTCCCCGGATGCCGGGGCCGACGCGTGGGTCTATTCCATGTCGCTTCCGGTGATAGCCCTGCTGATCAACGGCGTCACCGGGGGCGCGCAGCAGATCCGCAGCGCCGTCATCAAACAACTCGAGCGGGACTATGTCCGCACCCTGCGCAGCCGCGGGATCGGCGAGCGGGAAATCCTGTTCAAGCACGTCCTGCGCAGCGCCGCGCCGGCCGGCCTGACGGTGCTGAGCCTGCAGCTGATCGGCATGCTGGGCGGCGTGGTGATCATCGAGCAGATCTTCGCCCTTCCCGGCATGGGTCCGATGGCGGTCGCCGCCACCGGCCAGTCGGATCTTCCGGTGGTGATGGGCGTCGTGATGTACACGGTGGTCGTCGTCATTGTGGTGAACCTGCTGGTGGACATCCTCAATGGCTGGCTCAACCCGAAAGTACGTGTGTCATGAAAAATTCTTCCGAAGAAGCCGCCGCAACCGCGGCATCCGCCGCCATTCCGATTCACCCCGGCCAGAGCGGCACCGTGGTCCGGTCCACCGTCATTCGGCGCCTGTTCAGGAACCCGCTGGGCATCGTTGCCATG
>NZ_CAKKMM010000312.1:0-4903 GCF_918698205.1 Microbacterium sp. Bi128
CGAGCATCTTCTCCTCGACGCGCCACTGGCCGCGTCCGCCCACCTGGATTGCCTTCAGCTCTCCGCTGCGAACGAGCGCGTAGGCGGCCGGAGAGTTGATCTGGAGCTGCTCGGCAACGTCAGCGAGAGTCAGGAATCGGGGCATGAATCCATTTTGCCACCGTTGAGGCCTACTGGTGCCGTTATCCACAGTTTGCGCCTGTTTGGTCCCGGATCTTCCACCCGGGCGGCCCGGGCGCAACAATAGGGGTGCCCGGCATCCGGGAATGGACGGCGACGACAGGGGGAGCGGACGCATGAGTGGAAGCGCGGCAGCCGAAGGGGCCCGTTTGAAAAGGCCGTCCTGGAAAGACCCCCGGCTCCTCGTCGGAATCCTGCTGGTCCTGGCATCCGTCGTTGGCGTGGTCTCGCTGGTCGGCGCCGCGGACCAGACCACGGAAGCGTACGCGGCGCGGGAGCCGATCGCCGTCGGCGAGACGCTGACAACTGACAAGCTGCACCGGGTCAAGGTGCGGCTCGGCGAAGTGGAACAGCACTACCTGACCCCGGAGGCCGGCCTGGATGCCGGACTTGTGGCCGTGCAGCGGATCGGCAAGGACCAGCTGCTGCCGCGTGAGAGTGTCGGGCAGCTCGACGGGCTAGACCGCAAGCCCGTGGCTGTCACCGTCGAGGAGACCCTTCCCGCCCAGGCCGTGGCGGGCTCGCGCGTGGATGTCTGGGTGGCGTTGCCGGATACCCGCAACGGCTTCAGCGAGCCCTCCCTGCTCCTCTCCGGCGCCGAAATTGCCCAGATCACCCCGGGCAGCACAGCCCTGGGCTCCTCACGTTCCACGGTGGTCATGGTGCTCGTTCCCGACGCCCAGATGCCCAAGTTGCTGGGGGCCCAGGCCAACAAAGCAAAGATCGCGGTCGTGTGGAACCCGGGCGGTACCTCGCGATGAGCATTCCCGTGGTGACTGTGGGGGACTCCCGCGATGACCTGGTCGGCGGACTGGAGCGGCTGCACGGGCCCGTGTCCGTTGTCCGGCGGTGCAGCGAGCTGGCGGAACTGCTGGCCGCCTGCCAGAGCGGGTTGGCCCGCGCCGCCGTCGTAGCGGCCGGCAGCGAAGAGCTGACGGCCTCGCTGGTGGACCGGCTGTCCGCCGTCGGCGTCGTCGTCATCGCCTTGACCGACAATCCGGAGGAAATTGTCCGCCTGCGGACCATTGGCGTGGCAGCGGAAGCCCGGGCCGTTGACGCCGCGGCCCTGGCGGCCCGGATTTCCGCAGCGGTGGCGCAGCTCAGTGGCACCGGAGAGGGCCCGGGACCGGCCGCGGGTGACGGCGCCGCGCCCGTCGCCGCCGCAGGGCAGGTGCCGCGGTCTTCCGGGGCGCACACCGTCACCGCAAGCCCAGGCGCGAAGGGTCGGATCATTGCGGTCTGGGGTCCGGCCGGCGCGCCGGGCCGGACCCTGGTGGCCGCAAACATCGCGGGGGAGCTGGCCGCGGAAGGCCATTCCGTGCTGCTGGTCGACGCCGACAGCTACGGTGCCAGCGTGGCCGCCCTCCTGGGTCTGCTTGACGAGGCCGCCGGGCTGGCCCAGGCCTGCCGGCTGGCAGACCAGGGCCTGCTTGACGCCGATGCCCTGCTCAGGATCGCCACGACCGTGCCGACCAAGGCCGGCGCGCTGCGGGTGCTCACCGGGATTACGCGGGCGGACCGCTGGACGGAACTGCGCGCCGCGGCCCTCACACTGGTGCTGGAGCGGGCCCGGGAGATTGCGGATGTCACTGTGGTGGACACCGGCTTCTGCCTCGAAGCCGATGACGAGCTTGGCTTTGACAGTGGCGCGCCGCGCCGCAACGCCGCGACCCTGCGAAGCCTGGAGCTGGCCGACACGGTCTTTGCCGTCGGGGCGGCGGACTCCATCGGGGTGCCGAGGCTCGTCCGCGGCCTCGCCGAGCTTCGGGCGGCCGTCCCGCAGGCGGCGCCGCAAGTGGTCCTGAACAAAGTCAGGACCTCCGCCGTTGGGCGCTCGCCCGAACGCCAGCTGCGGGCCGCCTGGGAGCGGTACGGCCCCTCGGCGCCGTTGTCGGCGTTCCTGCCGTCCGACCCCGCGGCGAGCGACGCCGCCCTCCTGTCCGGGGCACTTTTGCTCGAATCCGCCCCTGAGTCCGAGTTGAGGCACGCGATCGCCATTTTGGTTTGTGCACCTGCCCAGCGAAATAAGAAATCCTTTGTCTTTTCTTCCACAGCACGACGCCGGGCAAAGGGTTAGGGTCAACGTAAGGGCCGCAAAGAGGCGGCTGTGAACTTCTTTTATGGAGGCGTTTCGATGTCGTCTGGGTCCAGCGTGGAGGATCAGCCCGTTTCGATCGGTAGCAGCGAAAGCTACCTCGGGGATTACTACGAGCACCTCGCGGAGGAGGATTTCCGGGCCTATCCCCAGGAAGTCCTGACGGCAAGGACCGAAACCCACCGCCAGATCGCGGCGACGCGGAAGCCGGGCATCGCGAACATCGACCTTCGTGACGAGGCAGACTGCAGCGTCCTGTACATCGTCACCGACGATATGCCCTTCCTCGTGGACTCCGTCAACGCCGAGCTGGTCCGCCAGAACGCGCCCATCCACCTCGTGCTGCACCCGCTTTTCGTGGTGACCCGCAACCGGGAGACGGGGAACCTCGTCAAGGTGGCCCGCGTCCCCTCCCACCTGGGCATCTCCAGCGGTGACACGGCGGCCATGCCGAACCTCTCCCACCTGATCGCCGAGGGCGACAACGCCTCGCACATGGAATCCTGGATCGCCGTCGAGATCGACCTCGTCGGCGAGGAGAAGCGCGCGGAGCTGGTCAAGGGAATCTCCCGCGTGCTTGGCGACGTCCGCGCCGCAGTCGAAGACTGGCCGAAGATGCGCACGAAAGCCCTTGAAATTTCCGCGGATCTGGACCGGGTGGCCAACCGGGCGCAGATTGCCGAGCTGCGCCAGGCCCAGGACCTGCTCCGCTGGCTCGATGACGGGAACTTCACCTTCCTCGGCTACCGCGAATACGACCTCGTGAACGAATCCGGCGAGGATGTCCTGGAACTGCGCGAGGAAAGCGGCCTCGGCCTGCTCCGCGCCGGTGCGGACACCCGCCAGGTCCAGCACCTCACCGAGGCCGGCCGGAAGAAGGCCCGTGAGAAGCGCGCACTCGTGATCACGAAGGCGAACTCCCGCTCCACCGTGCACCGCCCGGCGTACCTGGACTACATAGGCGTTAAAAGCTTCGACGCGGCCGGCAACGTCAACGGCGAACGCCGCTTCATCGGCCTGTTCGCCACAACCGCCTACGCCGGTTCCGTCCGCGATATCCCCGTAGTCCGGGAGAAAGTCGCCGCTGTTCTCAGCGACGCCGGCTTCCCGCCGGACTCGCACTCGGGCAAGGACCTCCTCGGCATCCTTGAAACCTATCCGCGCGATGAGCTCTTCCAGATCGAAATCCCGGACCTCGCCGCCATCGCCACCGGCATCCAGCGGCTGCAGGAACGCCGCCGGACGCGGCTCTTTCTCCGCCCCGACATCTACGGCCGCTTCATGTCCGCCGTCGTCTACCTGCCCCGCGACCGCTACACCACCAACGTCCGCCTGCGCATTGAGCAGGAACTGCGGGAGACCTTCAACGCCGTCTCCATCGACTATGAGGCGCGCATGACAGAGTCCGCTCTGGCCCGCCTCTTCTTCCGGATCCGGCTGCCCAAGGACGCCGACGTCAGCAATGTCAACAGCGACGAACTGGAGAAGCGGCTGGTCCGGGCCGCCCGTTCCTGGGGCGAAGGCATTTCCGAAGTTCTGCGCGCCCGCGGCGACGGCGGCACCAAGGAGGACGGCGCCAAGGAACTGGCAGCGGTCTGGGCCGAGGCGTTCCCGGCCGGATACCGGGTGGACTACGAGATCGAAGACGCGCTGCAGGACATCGACCGCTTCGAAAAGTACGGTGCCGCGGCCGAACGGGCCGGCGAAGCCGTCAAGGAGCACCCGGGCGTCCACGTGTACCTCCCCGACGGCGCCGGAGCCACACTGGAAGAGGACGCCCGCGTCAAGCTCTACATGCTGGAGCCGAAGAGCCTGAGCCAGATCCTGCCGTACTTCCACAACCTCGGCCTCGAGGTCCTGGACGAACGCCCGTTCGAGATCGAGACCGCGGATCACCGGGACTTCTTCCTCTACGACCTCGGCCTCAAGTACCCCGCCGGCGTGGATCCCCAAGCCACCGGCCAGCTGCTGGGCGAGTTCTTCGGCGCCGCCGTGACCGGCGCCGTGGAATCCGACAGCTTCGACCGGCTGGTACTGCGGGAGGGCATGCACTGGCGCCAGGTTGTCGTACTGCGCGCTTACGCCAAGTACATGCGGCAAATGGGCAACACCAACTCCTTCGGATTCCTGGCTGACACCCTGCTGGCGAACCCGGACGTCACCCGGGGACTCAGCGCCCTGTTCACAGCGCGGTTCGACCCGGCGCTCAGCGACTCCGACCGCGTGCTCAGGGAGGTAGAGGTCCTCGCCGGACTGGATGCAGCGATCGAGCAGGTCGCGACCCTCGATGCCGACCGCCTGCTGCGCACGTTCAAGAACCTGATCCAGGCCACGCTCCGCACGAACTACTTCCAGAACAAGCCCCACCTGAGCTTCAAACTGGATCCGTCCCTGATCGAGGGCCTGCCCTTCCCGCGGCCGATGTTCGAGATCTGGGTCTACTCGCCCCGGGTCGAGGGCGTGCACCTGCGCTTCGGCAAGGTGGCCCGCGGCGGCCTGCGCTGGTCGGACCGGCGCGAGGACTTCCGCACTGAAATCCTGGGCCTGGTGAAGGCGCAGACCGTCAAGAACGCCGTCATTGTTCCGACGGGCGCCAAGGGCGGCTTCTACGCCAAGCAGCTCCCGGAC